>NZ_JAZGQA010000196.1:0-7660 GCF_048593855.1 Yersinia sp. 2542 StPb PI | reverse complement strand
TTATTTAAACTCACGGACTGATTAGATGAAAAACTATTATGTAGCTTTAACTTTTTTGATAATTACACCGGCGATTGCATTTTCTGAGAATGCTAATAATGAAATACTGTATCTCGATAAGCCCTACACAATCACACATCTAAGTAGTTTCGATATTGATTGCGTGTGGACAAAAGACGAACAAGGTAGGTTGAAAAGTGAAGCGCTGGGGCCGGATGGATCAGGAGTGTGCTGGGACGAAAAAGCAGTTAATCAAGTTGGGATATTGGATAAAGAGAAAAAATTAATTTGGCATGACCCACCTAATTTTGACTACGAGTATGGAAATAAAAATAAGTGTTACTACATGGTAGATAAAAAAGGTGGATTTGTTAACTTTATGCTCGGCGATAATGTCACAGAAGCAGAGGCAGACGAGTGCAGAAAAGTAAGCAATAAAGAAAAAGCTCTAAACCTTGCAACCAAAGTGGAAAAAAAAGTCGAGTTTGGTGGATATGTTGCAACCAAAAAAGACATACTCGGTTCGGTAGTTCTTGCTTGCTACACTGGAAGCCTAGACAGCGACGGAATGCTGGTTTCTAAAGAAGAAAAAGAAAATAGATACAAGGAGTTACTTGGACTGTACAAGGGTGATAGCCTGAATATAAAAAGAATAAATAATGCATTCAATTTTGCGCGCAGAAATCTTAGCGACCGATATCCGCTGGACACGCGAGGACAATACCGCGCTGATGTTTGCGACCAAATGGTGCTCAAAGGGAAGCTATAAATGGGCCTAATGGGCGTTCGTCGATAACCTATGAATGAACGGCCACCGAACCATAATAGTGCTCGGTGGCTGTAACTATTGGTATCTTATACTGATAAGAAAAACCATTGTTTAGTCAATTTGTGAGTTTTGTTCGGCTAAAGCAGAAGATCAATGATGTGGTGGTAAAATGATAGCCATCGATAACGAAGGAAGAAAAATGGGTTTGCATGTACATTCTTTGAGCAGTATACCTAGAGACGAAAACCGTGATTACCTGATTTATTTCTTAGAGTACGGGTGGTATGAACCGCTAGCCGAAGCTCTAAATAACAACTTCTTACGGATTTCTGGCCTTGCAGATAAAAATCGAGCAATGGTGATCAAAGGTACTGAACTCGCCCATTTTGAAAACGAAGTATTTTCTTGGCATCAAATAAACAATGAGCGTGGCGAAGATATTCTTCCGGCTGTACTTATTACAAACGCGTATCCATCCTACTTCATGGAAAACAACCATGGATACAGTCGGAACAGTGGCCTATATCGGGAGTCAATAGATGGAGGGCTAAAGCTCATCCTTATCCCGCTAAAGAAATTTTGTTCAAACACGACCGAAGTGATTTCGCTAATAGAAAAGCTGTTTGCTGATATTGGAGCTGGGAGGGATCTCTCGGAATTCAAGATTGCAAAAGAAACACAGAAAGGCATAGGTTCTGCAATTGTCGACGCACTAATTCTTGAACCCAATATCTCAGGAATAGGCTTTAACTTCAAAAAATTGTGTAGCTTTTTCGGCAAAGCCAAATGACATTGCACTTAACTGTTTTGCTGGGTACCAACTCTATACGAGCTTGATGGAATTGTTACACGTACGGTATCAGGCGAGCAAATACTACTTCCTATATGGTACAACATCACAAAACAGCAGGTTGTAGACTTCAGTCCGTCCTTGGCAGACAAAGTGGCAGGAAGTACAGCAACCCATACAATAGATGAAATTGCCAGTGAGATAGCTGAGTTGATCAGATCGCGGGCGTAGAAGACTGTAATTTAAATAAGCTAGGTAGCCCTGGTTCTTCCCGAGGGCTACCTAGCTTATTTAAATGTAAACAATGAATTAGCTTCTTAACGTAGGTTTTCGCCCCATTGGCCCTCGAACCCCTAACGGAACTGACCCGCTGGAGTCGCTCGACGCTGGATTTGTTCCATACGCTGAACGATTTGCAATCCTGGGGTGTAGGACTGATAGCACAAACAGGGTTACAGTTTGATTTATCTACCCCTCAGGGAAAGCTGATTGCCACATTAATGTCAGGTTTTGCCGAATTTGAACGAGATCTGCTGAGAGAGCGTATACGTTCCGGAGTTCAGGCAGCGCAGGCGCGTGGAGTTGTTTTTGGCAGAAAGCCAGGACAGCGGATCAAGTCAGATAAATTAGCCCCGAAGGTGTTAGCGCTTGTCGCTGAAGGCCAGTCCTACCGGCAGATTGGCCGGCATCTGGATCTGAGTAAAAATACGGTACTGGGAATAGTCAAACGTGAGCGACAAAAGCAGGTGAATGAAATGGATAGTACCAACACTGACGGATACGAAACTCAGTAGTATTTGTAACGTTCAACTATCACCATATTCTGACAGGCCAGATGTGGCGAAGGCTAGAGGGCGATCTTACACATTTACGTACGAATCCTTACGCCTAGCCTGCTACAAAAAGGATATTGCTATCCGTTTTCTGGAGAATGGGCTCAGTACAGAAGGGACGATGGGGAAAATGGTGATCCAGATCCTGGCCGCCGTGGCAGAAGCAGAACGAGAACGTATCCTGGAACGAACGAATGACGGCAGAATAGCTGCACTTGCAGCCGGCGTAAAATTTGGCAGGAAGATTCATTCCCGAACGCCAGCGGCTCTGATGCTGATATTGCAGGGTGAAGGCGTGAGTTCAGTGACAGATAAAACAGGTATCTCGCGGGCAACCTACTTTAGGTTGAAAAGAAAAATAAAAAACGATGCTAAAAATGGACATCTTTCTCGTTTAGATTCAATGTGATGCATCGATAAGGTGGGACTTTTGGAGGAAATGGGCGCGGAACCCCCTAAAGTAGCTCCCCTCGCTTTACTCAGGGCAGATTAACAATCAACAATTGAGAATAAACAACACAGTAAGTAGCTCCCGACCAAAGTCGGGCAAGAGAGCTGATGCAATGCAAACCTAAGCGTTCGTCACGCTACGCGTGCCAACCGCCAAGGCCCCGGAAATCACGCTCAGCGCGTCGCTACGCGCCACACTGACCACTCACCGGGGTTCTTTGCAGTGTAACCACAGAATTGTTTGTAAGCCTATATAGCTCAACAGGACAGGGGGGTTATCAGGATCTCTTATGATCCTCACCGGCGCTGCCGGGCTTCAGCGGTTCGACATCGGGGAACATGTCGCAATTGTGTACCGCTTTCTATGCACTGCGTGCATCAGGTTCTACCAGGCTAAGCGTAAGGATTCGTTCGTAAATACGTAAGATCGCCCGCCAAGCTTGACACATCTGCTCTGTCAGAATTTAACGTCCTAGTTTGCGGGCGGGGGATGACGTTCTTTGACCTCGGATAAACCAAATCGATTGATATGATGCGTGCCGTACGGGCTGAACATGGGGTCAGTTTGGATATCGAAAATTATTGTACGTTAAGACTAATTTTTAACCTTTCCGGGGTCCGCTTGGAAAACGGAAAACATCCTACGCTAAGCCTGTTTTTTGTACAGACTGCTATCTACTGAGCGTAACGAACGGTATTTTCCCTGCCCCAGCTTTAGGTTTGTTCGCCAGACGTAATCTCCACTCAGGTTGATGTGTTCCCATCCCAATGGGGACAGATGAGAAATCAGCTGGTCATTTAATGGGATCCCTTTTCGTCTCAGGGAATCTATGGCTCTTTCTATATATACCGTATTCCACAGGGAGATCGCCGCAGTCAGCAACGTCAGACCACTGGCCCGGTAGCTCTGATTCTCCAGCCCCCTATCTCTGATCTCACCCAATCGGTGCATAAAGACCGCTCGTGCAAGCGCATTGCGGGCCTCACCTTTATTCAGCCCCGCCTGTACGCGTCGGCGCAGTGATGGATCGCGAAACCAGTCCAGCATAAACAGTGCCCGTTCGATGCGTCCGATTTCCCTCAATGCCTTTGCAAGGCCATTTTGTTTAGGATAACTGGCCAGTTTTTTCATCATCAGCGATGCGGTAACAGTCCCCTGTTTTATCGAGCTTGCGAGGCGAAGTACCTCATTCCAGTGCGTCTCAATGTCTTTAAGATTCAGTGGGGTTGTGGATATCACAGATTGAAGTCCCGGATAACGCTCAGCCTTTCCATGAATAAACAGGCGCTTGTCATGAAGATCCCGGATCCTTGGTGCAAATGCGAATCCCAGCAGATGCATTAGCGCGAAAACATGTTCCGTAAAACCTGCGGTATCGGTGTAATGCTCGGTGATTTCAAGATCACTTTCGTGATACAGCAAGCCGTCAAGTACGTGAGTTGAGTCGCGCACGCGGCTGATGACTTTGGTGTAAAACGGACTATATTGATCCGAAATATGCGTATAAATCTGCACACCTGGCTCCTGACCGTATTTGAGATTGACCTGACCCGCATAACGCCCGTGACTGCCCACCCGAAAATTCTGCCCGTCAGACGATGATGTTGTTCCATCGCCCCAGAATGCAGCCAGAGGCCGTTTTTTCTGAGCATTGACCAGCTCGGCCAGCGCTGCTGAATAGGTCTCATCCCTGATGTACCAGGCCTGAATCCCCTCCAGTGACGATTTTGTCGTTCCTGGACAAGATTCGGCCATTTTTGTCAGCCCAAGGTTGATGCCATCAGCCAGAATCGTGGTCATTAACAACTTTCTGTCTTTAGGTCTGACGTGATGATTTTTGAGATGTGTGAAATGGCGGGTAAAACCGGTCCAACTATCCACTTCATCCAACATTTCAGTAATCTTAGGGTGAGGCAACATGCCATAAACCAGATCGGCAAAAGGGGATGCTGATGAAGGGACGCTATTATCCAGCGGGGTAATTTTCACGCCTTTATCCGAGATATCCACATCGGGCAAATCACCGGCCAGCGCCATCGCATTCACTTCCTCCAGTCGCGATGCCAGAAGCGTCATGCGGCTCTTGATGTATTCATGGCAATCGGTCGGAATGGCAAGGGGTAACTGGTTATCCCGAAGTGACTTTTCAAAATCGGAAGATGGGATCAGATAATCATCAAAATTCCGGTAGCGGCGCGATCCTTTGACCCAGATGTCGCCAGAACGTAAAGCTCCCTTCAGCTCATTCAGTACGCAAAATTCGTAATATTTTCGGTCAATGCCGGTGGGAGTGAGCACCACCTTTCTCCAGCTTTCCGGAATGAACCCGGTTGGCGCGGAAGACGGTACTTTGCGGAGTTGTTTTCGATACATCTCTCTGACGGCATCCAGCGCATCACTGAGCTGCATTGCGGCAGGTACAGCCATGAACTGCAACGCGGACAGCATCCGGGGGGCGTATTTACGCAGCGTACTGTACTTCTCTGTGATCAGATGCAACGGGTCGAAGTTGTCCTTACGTGACAGGAACCGCGTCTCTTCCACGCTGTTAATGAATTCCTGCCAGGGAAGAACGTCTTCTATTGCGGTCCAGGGATCTTCACCGGACTCTCTGGCGTTAAGCAATGCCTGCCCGACGGTAACGTATTGCTTCAGCTTGCTTTGAATCAGCTTTCCCGTTTGCTGGAGTCGTTCGGCCTGCGTGCGTTTTGCCCTGCTAAACAGACTGCCCAGAATACGCTCATGCAGATCAATAATTTCGTCAGTCAGGGTGGCCCTGGCTTCCGATATGACACAAACCAGTGAGGCATAACGGCGAACATCCGTGAATTTTGCCAGGTCCCGGCTACTCATTTTTCTGCTTTCGCGAGCGAGTTTCAGGAGCCGGTTCTGGTGAACGGAAAGCGCAATGCCATCAGGCAGTGCCAGCGACTCAATCGAATTTAACCGGTCGATATGTTGCAGGACATTTTTGCCATTAATTTTTCCCGGAGGCTGAAGCAGCCAGGCCAGCCGTGAAGGTTGCTCACCCTCGGATACCAGCAGACGGTCCAGCGCCGCTTTATGTTCCGGCTCAAGCTGCGCGGTAAGCGCAGAAAAGACCGCCCTGTCTGCAAGCGTTGTTGCTTCGGCCAGAGTTCGTTCGATGACATCAACAGAGGGGAAAATCACCTTATTATTGTGGAGCCAGGTGAGCATTTCCTCCGCAAGCAAAAAGCCTCTGTCAGTCCGCATTGCGTGGGGATAAAGGTGGCGAATACAGTTTTTTTGTAGCGCCCGGTTGAAGGGAGATAATTCCAGGTAGCGATAAAGTTCGGCCAGATGTTCCCAGCGAGTGACCTCTCTTGATGCATACTCGGCCCACAAATCAGGCAGAAGTTTCAAATGAGCCGCCAGCCGGGAAACAACCCCGTCGTGAGGGGAGATATTTTTGTCGGGAGGAAACCCCGGCCCTCTCAAGTAGCAAAGTAAAACAGCAAATCCCAGGCGGTTAGCTGGCCTGCGGTGTTTATTAATAAGCGCGAGGTCATGTTCACTCAAAAAGCTCATGCGCGTCAGAAGAACGTCATCATCCGGCACAATCAGCAAGCGTTCTTTTTCTTCACTGCTGAGTATTTGTCTCCGTGGCATAAATGCTTCCTCTGCATATAGTTCATTTGAGTTATTGATTTGTACTGACCGAAACCGGTCGGTTTCGTACATCTATTATCATTACCGTCCGAAAGTCAGTGAATTTACTATCGTACATGCGTTATGATTCGTACATCCTTTTCGTACAGAAAATATCACTATGTCACGTGTTTTTGCCTACTGTCGTGTCTCAACCCTAGAGCAGACAACCGAAAATCAGCGAAGAGAAATTGAGACGGCTGGTTTCGCTGTAAAATCTCAGCGACTGATTGAAGAACACATCAGCGGCTCAGTTGCCGCCAGTGAGCGGCCAGGTTTTTCTAAACTGCTCGACCGGATGGAAAATGGCGATGTGCTGATTGTTACCAAACTAGACCGACTGGGGCGCAATGCGATGGATATCAGAAAAACGGTGGAACAGCTGGCTGCTTCAGATATTCGCGTTCACTGTCTCGCTCTGGGCGGAGTGGATCTGACCAGCCCGGCAGGAAAAATGACCATGCAGGTCATCTCTGCTGTGGCGGAATTTGAAAGAGATTTGCTGCTTGAGCGTACGCACTCTGGTATTGCGCGAGCAAAAGCAGCCGGAAAGCGGTTTGGACGTCCTTCAGCACTGAATGAAGAACAGCAAGTTACGGTGATTGTACGGATTAACGCCGGGATCAGTATCAGCGCCATTGCGCGGGAATTTAATACCACCCGGCAAACCATACTCCGGGTAAAGGCAGGGCAGCAATAATCCTGAGTTCTTAGCTGGACGGTCCGCTGTATGCCAAAAGCGGACGTTTCTAACATCTTCATGCACTAATTCCGTGGAAAACAGAACTCACTGCATAGCCATGCAGACGCGCCGGAATCATAGGGGCATTTTTCAGCGTGAAAGGTGCCGGAAATGGGCCGCCCACGTCAGAATCGCGCTGAGGGCCTCTGCGGGGGGGCGGGTTTCCCTTTTACCCTTCAGGGTGCTTCGCACCCTCAGCGCGAACGCTTAATTCACCTCCGGCTTCACCCTGTAACGAAAAAGAGCGGCAGAGGATTCAATCACCTTATTCCCTCTGTTTAGGGTGGGATTGTTATAAATAATGATTAAATGTTATAAGGAATAATCATTCACCAAAGTGAAAAATTGGCACCATTAACGCCATTTCTGGCAGAATCAGCAGATATTATCCGGATAAAAGCCGTTT
>NZ_JAZGQA010000195.1:0-7715 GCF_048593855.1 Yersinia sp. 2542 StPb PI | reverse complement strand
CGTATCATTCTGGACAGCGAACAGGCTGGGCAGTTGAATGCTGGCGACCCGGTATTGTTCCGTGGCTACCGGGTCGGATCGGTAGAAACCAGCACCTTCGATGCTAAGTCACGCTTAATGCGTTATCAGTTATTTATTGGTGCGCCTTATGACAGTCTGGTCACCAGCAATGTCCGTTTCTGGAAGGACAGTGGTGTAGCGGTCGATCTATCATCACAAGGAATGCGAGTTGAAATGGCATCGCTGGCAACCCTTTTCAGTGGTGGCGTAAGTTTCGATGTGCCTGATGGTTTGGATCTGGGCAAGCCGGTCACGGCAGATAAAGCTGAATTCAAACTGTTTGATAATCGCAGCAGCATTCAAAATTCTCTGTTCACGGAACATGAAGATTTCTTGTTGTTCTTCTCCGACTCTGTACGTGGTTTGCAGTCTGGTGCGCCGGTAGAGTTCCGTGGTATTCGTGTGGGTACTGTAGCCGATGTGCCGTTCTTCACCGAAGGTATGCGGCAGCGGGTTGATAATGATTTCCGTATTCCGGTGCTTATTCGCATTGAGCCAGGCCGTTTCCGCGATGATTTAGGCTCGGATACCAACTTTGCGCAAATATTGAAAACAGCCAAAGAACGCGGGCTACGTGCCTCATTGAAATCAGGGAACTTGCTGACGGGTGCGCTGTTTATTGATCTGGATTTCTACCCAGATGCCAAACCGTGGAAAGGGCCGTTGGAAGTGGCGGGCTATCCATTGCTGCCCACCGTCAGTGGTGGCTTAGCGCAAATTCAGCAGAAATTGATGCAAACACTGGATAAGATTAATAGTCTACCGCTGGATCCAATGGTGAATGAAGTCACGAAGACACTGGCTGAAAGTCAGAAAACGATGCGTGAAACTCAGAAAACCTTGGCGGCATTGACCGCAATCACCTCAAGCCCGGCGATGCAGGATCTCCCCAAAGATCTGCAAAAAACCCTGAATGAGTTGAATCGTAGCATGAAAGGCTTCCAGCCAGGTTCACCGGCCTACAACAAGATGGTGGGTGATATGCAACGGTTAGATCAGGTCTTGCGTGAATTACAGCCAGTATTGCGTACGCTGAATGAGAAGAGTAACGCGCTGGTATTTGAAGCGGCAGGAAGTCAGGATCCTCAGCCTAAGAAGGCCAAAAAATGATGAAATGGATGGCAGTTCTCGCAGCGCTGTTACTTAGCGCTTGCAGTAGCGAACCCGGCAAAACCTACTATCAGTTACCGGCACTCAGCGCGCCTGCTACGGTCAGTAGTAGTGTTGCTTCAAGGCAATTATGGATTGAACATGTTGGTGTCGCTGATTATCTGGCTGCGACGGGAGTGGTATACCAAACCAATGATGTACAGTATGTCATTGCCAGCAACAACCTGTGGGCCAGTCCACTGGATCAACAGTTGCAGCAAACCTTGGTAACCAATCTGAGTAATGCGCTGCCGGGTTGGTTGGTCTCTTCACAACCACTGGATAGCGATCAGGATGTCCTCAATGTGACTGTAACCGGCTTCCATGGCCGCTATGATGGTCGCGCCGTTATTCGTGGTGTGTGGATACTGAAACATCAGGGACAGTTGATTAAGCAGCCATTCGATCTCGAACTTAAACAGAGTGAAGACGGCTACGATGCTCTGATCCGAACCTTGGCGCAGGGCTGGCAGCAGGAAGCCAAGGTTATTGCTGCTCAGTTACAAAACGTTAAGTAATATTTTGTTCTAATTTAGTCTAATATCAGTCAAACCCTCTTTCGTTGCTAATGAAAAATTACTGCGAAAGAGGGTTTTTTGTTTAATATCAATATTTTACCTTCATTCACCCCAAATCAATCACTTAGCAAATTCAGCGGGCATAGCTCACAAATATGACATTGGCGTGAATTTTGCGCATTGCTTTTCTGTTTCCTAAGGTCTATCACTTAATTGTGACTGCACATAAAGTGGTCACTGTTTTCTTTCCACCAGACCGAAAGATGAGGGAAACGAGGCATGAAGAGACAGAAAAGAGATCGCTTGGAAAGGGCGTTGTCACGCGGGTATCAAGCAGGTATTTCAGGGCGTTCAAGGGAAATTTGTCCCTATCAAGCTTTAGACGCCAGATCGCATTGGTTAGGAGGTTGGCGACAAGCCATGGAGGACAGGGCTGTGACCGCTTAAGCGGCTCTCTGTCAGACTAAGGGATCACCTCCGCTTTATGCGCATATTGCGGAGGTTTTCATTTTTACTCTTCGTTCTTGTCGCCGCAGCGTTGTTGGCTGCGTTCGCTCATCCGAATCATTGACTGGTGTCAACTCATCGGAATTCACTCATTTGCCGCCTAGCTGCAACACCAATTACTTTGAGTAATACAGGTGGTACTTGTCGCCGCAACGTTGTTGGCTGCATTCGTTCATCCGAATCATTGACTGGTGTCAACTCATCGGAATTCACTCATTTGCCACCTGGCTGCAACACCAATTACTTTGAGTAATACAGGTGGTACTTGTCGCCGCAGCGTTGTTGGCTGCGTTCGCTCATCCGAATCATTGACTGGCGTCAACTCATCGGAATTCACTCATTTGCCGCCTGGCTGCAACACCAATTACTTTGAGTAATATAGGTGGTACTTGTCGCCGCAGCGTTGTTGGCTGCATTCGCTCACCCGAATCATTGACTAGCGTCAACTCTTCGAGGTCTGACCAACTATTCAGCCCAGCGTTTTAGCAAGATACTCGCGTTAACCCCACCAAAACCGAAGCCATTTGACAGCGCATAGGTTATCTCATGGGGGAGAGCTTTACCTGCCACAATATTCAACCCCTTGGCCGCAGCATCCAGATTCTCCAAATTCAGAGTGGCAGGCACGATTTGATCACGCAGTGCCAGTACCGTGAAGATGGTTTCCAATCCGCCAGCCGCCCCCAGCAAATGCCCGGTGGCTGACTTGGTTGAGGTAATGGCTAAGGTATTACCTTCACCAAATAAGTGTTTAATCGCATTGATTTCGCCAAGATCCCCCACCGGAGTTGAGGTTGCATGCGCATTAAGATGCTGAACTTGTTCTGGCTTAATTTTGGCCTGACGCAAAGCGATCTTCATTGCGCGATATGCGCCATCACCATCTTCAGCTCCAGAGGTCATATGGTAGGCATCGGCACTGGTACCGTAGCCGACAATCTCAGCTAACGGTTGTGCACCACGGGCGAGAGCATGTTCTAATTCTTCAATAATCAGTAAACCGGCACCTTCCCCCATCACAAAACCATCGCGAGCACTGTCGAAGGGACGGGAGGCTTTCTCAGGTGTGCTATTAAAACCGGTTGATAGAGCACGAGCTGCAGCAAAACCAGCCAAACTGACCTTATCAATCGCGGCTTCAGCGCCACCACATAAGGCAACATCCGCTTCATCGTTGCGGATCATCCGCACCGCATCACCAATAGCTTGCACTCCCGCCGCACAAGCGGTGACGGGCGCGCCAATTGGCCCTTTAAAATGATGTTTAATAGAAACATGACCCGCAGCCAAATTCACCAAAAATGAAGGTATAGTGAAAGGGGAGAGGCGTTTTGGCCCGCGAGTGTCGGTGGTGCGTACGGCATGAGCAATCGCAGGGAAACCGCCAATACCAGAACCAATCACGGTAGCGGTACGCTCCTGTTTTTCTACATCGTCAGCATGCCAGTCGGCTTGGGTAATAGCTTCATCTGCCGCCGCCATCGCAAACGCAATGAAACGATCCATTTTCTTCTGATCTTTTGGCGCAACAGCTTTATCAGGATCAAAGCCTGCTTCTGAGTCTGCGTCAAGTGTAGGCACTTGCCCACCAATCTTAGCTGACAAATCACCGACAATCTCATCCGGCAGAATACGGATACCGGATTGTCCTGCCAGCAAACGTTGCCAAACAGTTTCGCTACCACAGCCTAACGGGGAAACCACACCCATTCCTGTAATTACTACACGGCGCGTATTCATTGTTTTTCCTTTTGAGACTTAATTGAGTGAGACTGTTGCCTGGTATCTATTGACTGTTTGCCATGCATCAGTGCCAACCGTTTATTAATTATATCGCTCTTGACGGAGCCTGCCGCAAGAGTGACATCTTGTGCACAAATAGGTTGCCCGGTATTTCTGTCCAGTAAGATAGTTTCTACCGGATTACCCGTACGGCGATCTGCGAGTACCACCGCAGGACCAAGTGGTGCAAAATGCTGATTACCCCACTGGAATAGTGCCGCCATCACTGGGAAAAAATCATTGCCACGCTCAGTCAGTAAATACTCATAGCGGGCAGGACGCGGATTATAGAGCCGCTTTTCAAGGATCCCACTTTCCACCAGATACTTTAGGCGGCGGGTGAGGATAGTGGGTGATAGCTGCAAACTTTGCTGAAATTCATCAAACCGCGTTAACCCCTGAAAGGCATCGCGGATGATTAATATGCTCCACCATTCGCCGACGCGTTCAAGAGAGCGGGCAACCGGGCAAGGCATGTCTTCAAGGCGGGTTCTTTGCATTCCATTCCTCACATCATTATTGTGGCTTTGGCTGAGCGTGGGCTGAAAATTAACATTCAACAAGTGACTACATTTATTGTAGTTACTTCGGTTAAAAAAAATGCCTCGTGGCATCATTATTATGGTGCAGGGGAGTAACTGCCCCTGCACAGGGATAACAAATATTAGAAAGTATTGGTGTCTTTAAACAGACCGACTTTCAAGTCGGTGGCAGTGTAAATCACTTTGCCATCAACCAAAACTTCACCGTCCGCGACACCCATAATTAATTTACGCATAATGACACGTTTAAAATTAATACGATATGTTACTTTCTTGGCTTCAGGCAGTACCTGACCGGTGAATTTAACTTCACCGACACCCAGCGCGCGACCTTTGCCTTCGCCACCTAGCCAGCCAAGATAGAACCCAACCAATTGCCACATAGCATCAAGGCCCAGGCAGCCTGGCATTACAGGATCACCGATAAAGTGGCAACCGAAGAACCATAGATCTGGATTGATATCCAGTTCCGCTTCCACATAACCTTTACCATAGGTACCGCCGTTTTCTGTCATCTTGACGACACGGTCCATCATTAACATATTGCCTGCTGGCAATGGTGGCCCGCCAGCGCCAAACAGTTCGCCACGGCCTGATGCTTCAAGGTCTTCTTTTGTATAGGATTCGCGTTTATCTACCATGTTCTCAGTAAGCCTTATTTTAGTGAAGTGCGCAGAATAGCGTACACCTGTACGCTGAGCAAGTCCGATCAGCCCTGGTTGAACCAGTTTAGCCAGCGTAATGGCCATGGCCAACGGTGTCTGTCCTGCGGATTAACCTGTGAGATTCGCTCTTGAATTATACCTAACAGGCTTGGTTGCTGCTCGTCGGCATACACCATGCCTGTCAATAACGGCAGTGCTTCAGCGGCGCTATCAACCGCCCAGAGATGGAACTGACCATTTTGTACCGCCTCAATCACTGCCTGATTCAGGCATAAATGACGGACATTGGTGGTCGGTAGAATCACCCCTTGAGTACCCGTCAACCCGCGACGCTGACAGGCTTCGAAGAAGCCTTCGATCTTTTCATTCACGCCGCCAATAGGCTGCACATTACCAAACTGATCAACAGAGCCTGTGACCGCAATTTGCTGGTTGATCGGTTGCTGCGAAAGGGCACTGATCAAGGCGCAAAGCTCGGCCAGTGATGCGCTATCACCATCGACCTCACCATAGGATTGCTCAAAAACAATCGAAGCCGAGAAGGGTAGCGGCTGATCAAGTTCCAATTCTGAGATCAAGAATGCTTGCATAATCATCATGCCTTTAGCATGTAGATTACCGCCCAGTTCCGCTTTACGTTCAACGTCAACAAACTCGCCATCACCCAAGTGAACCACACAACTGATACGTGCAGGTTCGCCAAAAGCATAAGGGTGACCTGGGTATTCCAGTACCGACAAACCATTAATCTGACCGACGACTAACCCTTCGGTATCAACCAAAATCTGCCCTAGTTCAATCTCATCTTGCATCCGCTCAGCAAGATAACTATTGCGCCAATCACGGGCATTCAAGGCAATGTCCAGCGCATTGGCTGTAATTGACTCTTCTTCAGCATACAGCGCTGCTTCTGCCAACTGGCCAGTTAGCCATACAGGGCACAGCGGCAGACTGCCCTGATCACCGCTGTAGCGCACTGCCTGACGAAACAGAACTGGCCAGGCATCGGCAGATAAAGATGGCAACTGTTTTTTCTGCAATAACGCATTGATATAGCCACACCATAGGGTCATGCCATCGATATCGACCAGCGGTAGCTCGACCTCGAACTCGCCATAGATAGCCAATTCGCCTAACTCGGGTTCCATATCGTGGAAATCGCCAAGGCCCAGACGGTCGCCAACGAGAATCAGGCGCAGATCCAGTGGCATCGAGGGAATGTGTACTGGCAGAGGGCGGGTTTCATCAGGTGACAACCAATCGAAGCGCTGCTGGACAATCATCTGTTTCAGACGCAGCCACATCAGTGGTTGAGCTTGTAATGCCCGTACTGACAGGATCAATATGCCGCCATTAGCCTGATGAACCAAGCCGGGTTGCAGACTGATTTGATCTTTATGCCATCTAACACAACCAAACAGTTGTTCTGGTTCTACCCATTCCTGATAGAGACAGCGTGAATGTGCCGCAAAAGGCTCGTTACCACGTTGTGCCGGCTGCCAGGTCACTAGATTGCCATCAATCTGATAATCGCCACCAAACACGGCAGAGGCTTCAGGTTGCAGCTCTTTAACTGCCTGCGCGATCAATGCCAGATACTCAGTACTCTCCTGTGCTTTAATCAGCATAAAACGCGGTTGAGATTGTGGATGACAAAATAGCGTCATGCCATTCTCTAACCGGGGCTGAATCGCCGAGAAAGAAACCGGCTCCAACTGGGAGGCAGTAGTAAATAACGCTTCATAGGGCGTTGCGTTCGGCAGCATTGACTGCCATTCAAGTCGGTTATTGGTCAAAGTAATAGATGCAATCGTCAAAAAGGGAAAGGGCGATTATACAAGAATAAAGCAGGCTGCATATACGTAGAGTGGCAGTTGGTAGCAAGGAGTAAGACATCGGCAGTATTCCGTACAAAAAACAAACTAATCATAGGCTTTTTGTAGGGTGAAATTCTGCATAAAACTGTTATGCTTGACTTAAGTTACACGGTCACTAAAGAGCTCACGATGAAATATCAACAACTGGAAAATCTGGAAAGTGGTTGGAAATGGGCGTATTTGGTAAAAAAACACCGTGAAGGTGAAGCCATTACCCGCCACATTGAAAACAGTGCAGCGACAGACGCAGTAGAGCAATTGATGAAACTGGAAAGTGAACCAGTAAAGGTGCTGGAGTGGATTGACACTCATATAAACGTACAACTGGCGACGCGGATGAAGCAGACTATCCGCGCCAGACGTAAGCGCCATTTCAATGCTGAGCATCAGCATACGCGCAAAAAATCGATCGATCTGGAATTTCTGGTTTGGCAGCGTTTGGCCGCTCTAGCCCGGCGCCGTGGCAATACTCTGTCAGATACAGTGGTGCAGTTAATTGAAGATGCTGAGCGTAAAGAGAAATATGCCAACCAGATGTCATCTTTGAAACAGGACTTACAGGATATTCTTGGTAAAGAGATTTAACCTGTCTTGGTATGAATTAGATAAAAGATG
>NZ_JAZGQA010000194.1:0-7744 GCF_048593855.1 Yersinia sp. 2542 StPb PI | reverse complement strand
GTGGCACTATTTAATAATAAATATTTTCATCAAATATTTGAGTCAATATCAAAGTTCATCATGATGAAAACCGAGCTTCATTTTTACGCGGGCGGAGGGCTGTGAAATAACGCTAGACCGTAATATTTTCACCCCATTTTCTTTCAGGTAACGGGCCAATTCATGTACTGCTACGCTGCCTGCTCCGCGCACATTGCCTTCAGCATTGGGGGTCAGAACGTTACGGGGAGCGCTCACCGAAACATCGATATAGAACTCATCTGTCGCGTTCCCGCTAGAGGCTCCCAACATGCTGACAATCTCTCCCTCAAGCCGTACCACCACGAACAGATAGTCACTGGTGGTGTTTTCCAATTCGAGTAACAGTGAGGTACTGGTGGTGCGTGCTGCGCTGGTAGTGCGATCAAGATCAGTCAGAGGATTGTCTTGCTGGTCAGTTTTTAATGGGGCGAAAAGGTAAGTAGTAAACCATTGGTCCATCACGGTGTGCGCGAGAATAATACCCGACCGGTCAGTTGTGCTGGCATCAATGATCTCCACTTCAAAATGTAAGTCGGGTCTGGTCACCCATTCATTATTGTGGCGAATACGGACTACGTGCGGCTCGGCGGGATAGCGATAAGACGCTAGCGAAAGTGAATATTCCCCTAATGGAAGACTTTGTGTGGCGCCAGGTGATTCCGTGGCGCTGGGGTTCTGTCCAATATAATTAGCATAATTTAATTGGGCATAGCGAAATGCACGGGTGATTTGCTGGAGGGTTTCAGCCAATCCCAATTGTTGGATAATGGCACTGACGCCAGTGACCAGATGATCCTCAGTCGTCTCATCGTTACCTGCATAGCCAGTAGACTGTTGTCTATCAATCCGTGTGACGACATTCTGCAGTTGCTGGGGTGTCCAGTCCCGCACAGTATCACCGAATAACAGGGTGAAATCAGCTAATATACGAGATACCCACTGAGGGCAGTTTTCATCCGGGCTACGGGGATAGCGAGCCGCGAGGATATTATCTATTGAGGTTTTACAAAATCGAGCAGTGGCCGGTAATGTCAGTGCCTGATTATGTAATTGAGTATCAATTTTGGTTAAGGTCAATATAAGAGAATTGGCTTGGTCATCGCTATTTTGGGGAAGAGCAGGGTGTGGCTCAAGCAAAGGGGAATTACTGGCAATCAAGACTACCTTGTCTTGATTATCATCGGAAAACCAATGTGATATCTGACGCCATAATTTATCTGCCTGATCACAATGGCTATGGGTAACATAATTATAAATCGCCAATGCGGGGATAAAGGTGCAGCCTAGCGTTCCGGCGATATCCCGTTTTTTTCTATAACATCCGCTATATTCATTATCATTCGTTGCTTCAACTTGATATTTATCTTCAGAATATAAACAAACTTCTCTGATTTTAATATTATCGGCAATGGCTAATGGAGATAATATTATTAACAAAGTTAAGGATAATTGGATGCTTAGCAATGCCCCTATCATATTAAACCCCTCACGTAATTCCCACAGGAAAATAGGCTCAGGAATAGAGTAATACAGTTATGGGGTTGAACCGGTTATTAAAATTTGTCAGATGCTGGGGGTAAAATAAGGAGCTAATTAAATAGGTGTTGCCAGTGCAGAGTTAAAATAGTGTTTTTGGTCTCGGCGTTATACGCTTTTCCTATCTGGGTAAAACCCTGTTTACGGTAGAAGTGGCAGGCGCGCTGGTTTTGCTGATAGACCTCCAATGTCAGGGCGCGGTAATGCCGCTGAACATATTCCATCAATACCTTACCGATACCCTGCCCGTGAAAAGGTTGGGCGACAAACAATGCCCCCACCAGTTGTTCTTCCAGAATACTGATAAATCCTGCAATCGGATTCTCATCATGGATGGTTTTTGAGTGTAAATAGACCCAAGTGCGGGCTGCTGGCAGGTAAGTGTTTCGTACCAACGGGGCGCTCTCATGCCAATATTGTTCGGTAATAAAAGGATGCGCCGCAATCGTGCTGGTTAGCCACAATTGCATCACGGCATCGATATCGTCCGGTTGGTAAGTTCTTATCATTTTACCGCGTTATCCGGATGGCAAAAACAACTCGCCAGATGATCGTTCACCAGGCCACTGGCCTGCATAAAGGCATAGCAAATGGTGGAGCCGATAAATTTAAAACCTTTTTTTTTCAATGCTTTTGACATTGCATCTGATACGGGTGTGGTTGCGGGTGACTCCGCCAGACACCACCAATGGTTAATTTTTGGCTCGCCATCAACAAAACTCCAGATAAAGTGCGAAAAATCCTCACCGTCGGCCTCCATGGCCAGATAAGCCTGTGCATTGGTGATAATGGCCTGAATCTTACCGCGATGACGGATAATACCGCTGTCCAGCACCAGTTTTTCTATATCGTCCGGCCCCATTTTCGCCACACGCACCGGATCAAAATTATGGAAGCACTTGCGATAGTGTTCACGTTTTTTCAGCACGGTTATCCATGAAAGTCCGGCTTGTTGCCCTTCGAGGCAGAGCATTTCGAACAGCGCCTGACTGTCGGTACGTGGGATACCCCATTCAGTGTCGTGATAAGCGAGATAGAGAGGATCAGAGGTGACCCAACCGCAGCGTTGTAGACTCATAACTCGTCTTCCTTTTTATTATCTGACTTAGCAGAGGATGATCGCTGTTCATTAGCTGATTAGCAACCTATCGACGGACTCTTTACCTTTGTTGGCGCAAAGCAGAATAATCAGTTGGAATACAGTGAAAGGCTCATTTTATCGACAAATCCATCTTGATTGTTGCATCTTGCCGGATTCTGGCTGTATATCTTACGGTCAACGGGTATACTGACCCATTCCATTTTAATCCACTTGTATCGCGTGCGAATCCAACATGCAAAAGTTTGATACCAAGACCTTTCAGGGCCTGATCCTGACGTTACAGGACTATTGGGCGCGCCAAGGCTGCACCATTGTTCAACCACTGGACATGGAAGTCGGCGCGGGTACCTCCCACCCAATGACCTGCCTGCGTGCACTTGGCCCAGAGCCAATCGCTGCCGCTTATGTACAACCTTCACGCCGCCCGACCGATGGTCGCTACGGTGAGAACCCAAATCGCCTGCAACACTATTATCAGTTCCAGGTGATCATTAAGCCTTCACCAGACAACATCCAGGAGCTGTATTTAGGCTCGCTGAGAGAACTGGGTCTGGACCCGACTATCCACGATATCCGCTTTGTTGAAGACAACTGGGAGAACCCGACCTTGGGTGCCTGGGGTCTGGGCTGGGAAGTGTGGTTGAACGGAATGGAAGTGACGCAGTTCACTTACTTCCAGCAAGTGGGCGGTTTGGAATGTAAACCGGTCACTGGCGAGATAACCTATGGTCTGGAACGTTTAGCGATGTACATTCAGGGCGTAGACAGCGTTTATGACCTGATTTGGTGCGACGGCCCGCTGGGCAAAACCACTTATGGCGATATTTATCATCAGAATGAAGTGGAGCAATCCACCTATAACTTCGAATACGCCGATGTGGATTTCCTGTTCTCCTGCTTTGAGCAGTATGAGAAAGAAGCTCAGTCGCTGCTGGCACTGGAGAACCCGCTGCCGCTGCCCGCTTATGAGCGCATTCTGAAAGCTGGCCATACGTTTAACCTGCTGGACGCCCGTAAAGCCATCTCGGTGACCGAGCGCCAACGCTATATTCTGCGCATTCGTACGCTGACCAAAGCTGTCGCCGAGGCTTATTATGCTTCCCGCGAGGCGTTGGGCTTCCCTATGTGCAAAAAGAATCAGAACTAAGAGGCTGTCATGACTCAACAGACTTTCCTGGTGGAAATCGGCACGGAAGAGCTGCCGCCGAAGGCTCTTCGTTCTCTGGCCGAATCTTTTGCTGCCAACTTTACTGCTGAACTGGATAACGCCAACCTGCCTCATGGTGAGGTGGTTTGGTATGCTGCGCCGCGCCGTCTGGCGGTAAAAGTGACCGATTTAAGCGCGGCTCAGGCGGATCGTGAAGTTGAAAAACGCGGCCCTGCCATTGCGCAAGCTTTTGATGCTGAAGGTAAACCGAGCAAAGCCGCCGAAGGCTGGGCACGGGGTTGTGGTATTACTGTCGATCAGGCTGAACGTCTGGTTACTGACAAAGGCGAATGGCTGCTGTATCGCGCCCATGTCAAAGGCCAATCAGCACAATTACTGCTGGCAGATATGGTGAATAGCGCGCTGAGCAAGCTGCCTATTCCAAAACTGATGCGCTGGGGTGATAAAGAAACCCAATTCGTTCGTCCGGTTCATACTGTAACCCTGCTGTTAGGCAGCGAATTGATTCCAGGCACTGTGTTAGGTATTGATTCAGACCGCATTATTCGTGGTCACCGCTTTATGGGTGAGGCTGAATTCACTATTGATAACGCTGACCAATACCCGCAGATTTTGCTGGAGCGCGGTAAAGTCATCGCTGATTATGAATCACGTAAAGCTATAATCAAGCGTGATGCAGAACTGGCAGCGCAGAAGATTGGCGGTATTGCTGATCTGAGTGAAAGCCTGCTGGAAGAAGTGACGTCACTGGTTGAATGGCCGGTGGTGCTAACCGCCAAGTTTGAAGAGAAATTCCTGGCAGTACCTGCGGAAGCACTGGTCTACACCATGAAAGGTGACCAGAAGTACTTCCCGGTTTACGATGCTGCCGGTAGCCTACTGCCAAACTTCATTTTTGTTGCCAATATCGAATCTAAAGATCCTCAACAGATTATTTCCGGTAACGAGAAAGTGGTTCGCCCGCGCTTGGCTGATGCGGAGTTTTTCTTTAAGACTGACCGTAAAAAACGTCTGGAAGATAATTTGCCGCGTCTGGAAACCGTGCTGTTCCAACAGCAATTGGGGACGTTACGTGACAAGACCGACCGTATTCAAGCATTGGCGGGCTGGGTTGCCGCACAGATTGGCGCGGACGTTAACCATGCTACC
The DNA here is from genome assembly GCF_048593855.1 of Yersinia sp. 2542 StPb PI. Lineage (NCBI taxonomy): Bacteria > Pseudomonadati > Pseudomonadota > Gammaproteobacteria > Enterobacterales > Yersiniaceae > Yersinia > Yersinia sp. 2542 StPb PI. The sequence goes on along the minus strand of NZ_JAZGQA010000194.1, from coordinate 2,768 downwards.
CGTGCAGGTCTGCTGTCCAAATGTGACCTGATGACCAACATGGTGTTTGAATTCACCGATACTCAAGGTGTGATGGGGATGCACTATGCCCGTCACGATGGTGAAGCTGAAGATGTTGCTGTAGCGCTGAATGAGCAATACCAGCCACGGTTTGCCGGTGATGATTTGCCATCGAACCCAGTTGCTTGTGCATTAGCGATTGCCGATAAGATGGACACATTGGCCGGTATTTTCGGCATTGGTCAACATCCGAAAGGTGATAAAGACCCGTTTGCGCTACGCCGTGCGGCGTTGGGAGTACTGCGCATTATCGTCGAGAAGAACTTGCCACTTGATCTGCAAACGCTGACTGAAGAGGCGGTGCGCCTGTATGGCAGCAAGCTGACCAATGGCAACGTGGTCGATGAAGTGATTGAGTTCATGCTGGGCCGTTTCCGTGCCTGGTATCAGGATGAAGGTCACAGCGTTGACACTATTCAGGCGGTACTGGCTCGTCGTCCAACCAAACCGGCTGATTTTGATGCACGGGTGAAGGCGGTGACCTATTTCCGTACCCTGGATGCCGCAGCGACATTGGCTGCTGCTAACAAGCGTGTATCGAATATTCTGGCGAAATCCACTGATACCCTGAATGACCATGTGCATGCCTCGGTGTTAAAAGAGCCGGCAGAGCTGAAACTGGCCACACATTTAGTGGTGTTGCGTGACAAGCTGGAGCCTGTCTTTGCTGCGGGTCACTATCAGGAAGCGCTGGTGGAACTGGCGGCTCTGCGGGAAACGGTCGATGAGTTCTTCGACAGTGTTATGGTTATGGCAGAGGACGATGCAGTGCGGATCAACCGTCTGACATTGCTGAGTAAATTACGCGAGCTATTCTTGCAGGTTGCTGATATTTCGTTATTACAGTAATTCTGTACTTGGCTGGTCATAGGGGAGCGTAGTTACCCAAAGAATTTGGTGTTGCAGGTAGGCTGCAAACGAGCGAATCCCGATGAGCTTATTCAAGTAAGTGATTCGGGTAAGTGAGAGCAGCGAACACCCCTGCAACCTCAAGTAAGAAGGGTATATCGCTCCCCTTAGCTATTCTTAATACTGGAGTTGGGTGATAAGAATAGAATTTGTGAAAATAAGTACTTACTACAGGAGCAGTTTCACATGACTTTTGCACTGAATACAGCCCGATATTCACGTTGGTTAGCGCCATTACTGGCGTTACTGGTGGTGTTCCAATTGACCGCCTGCGGGGATAAAGAACCAGAACAACGTAAGGCTTTTATTGATTATCTGCAAAATACAGTGATGCGTAGTGGGATGAAACTGCCAACACTGAGCGAAGATCAAAAGCAGAAATTTGGCCCTTATGTCAGTGATTATGCGATTTTAGTCACTTTTTCACAGCAGCTTACCAAATCTGTTGATGCCAGCTTGAGCCCGGCGATTGCTCAAATCAATGAGATCCGCGTGGCGCAGGATTATCTCGCCAAGCGTGATGCATTACAGCAGTCCGCAGGTGCATTGAACTTGTTAGTGCAACAGATTCGTACGGCAAAAACACAAGCCGATAGTGCGGTTGCTGCATTGAAACAGCCTGATGATTTGAAAGTGGTATTTAATAAAGCTTTCGATAATATTGTGACTCAGCCAGCCAATGTGTTGATCCCAGCAGTGCCGGTGATTTCTGCTTTTGTGCAGGATCTGGCACAAGTTGGTGATTTCTTGCAGCAACAGGGAACGCAGGTCACTTTCAATAATGGCGGCGTTCAATTCCAGACCCCACAGCAAGCAGCGCTATATAACACGATGATGGCTAATTTAGTCGCCAAGTATCCGGCGATGATGACGGCACAGAAGAGTGTTGCGAGTGTCATGCAGTGATGGTTTTGGTTGATTTAGGTTGATTTAGGTTGATTTGATTTGATTTGGTTATCGGTTCGGTTGACATGAGTTCAGTGATTAACTTGTCTCCGTAGCCTCAACCGCCAAGGGGGTCACAAGCGCGTGACCCCCTTGGAACCCCCGCGCTTACGCACGAATCGCCTGCCCACTGCGTGGGTGCCCTCGATTCATCATTACGCTGGCGGGACGGCTTTACGCGGGTCCTTCCGCGTGACGCCTAAATCCGGCGTCCATGCCGGATTTCCCTTGCTACATTCTTCACTCGGCGGCTCAAATGTGCTTTTAAACTTCAAAACCTAAAGACTATGGTTTTGATTTTCTCTTTCGACCTTGAGCGCAATCAGAAATATTGCCGACAAGGATGGAGGGCCGAGTGAGCGGCCATGGACGGCCGCGAAAAGCGCGCTTGAGCAGGAGCGAATCGCGCTGGCTCGTCAGCCCGAAAGACGTAGACGGTTTACCCGTAGGGCAATATTTCGCGCAAGCCGCAGGTGCAGGAGGGCCGGCTTGCCCTCCTGCTCGGTTGAGGCGGCAAAGCCAGCAATGAAAACAAATCGAATATCAACCGAAACCAGATCCGGCTGTGAGCAATGATGAACTCATATCAACCGAAACCCGCTCCGATCGTGAGCAATGATGAACCCATCTCAACCGAAACCCGCTCCGATCGTGAGCAATGATGAACCCATCTCAACCGAAACCCGCTCCGATCGTGAGCAATGATGAACCCATCTCAACCAAAACCCGCTCCGATCGTGAGCAATGATGAACCCATATCAACCGAAACCCGCTCCAATCGTGAGCAATGATGAACCCATCTCAACCGAAACCCGCTCCGATCGTGAGCAATGATGAACCCATCTCAACCAAAA
>NZ_JAZGQA010000193.1:0-7745 GCF_048593855.1 Yersinia sp. 2542 StPb PI | reverse complement strand
GAAAAATATAATAAAGTAATTATGGTTCATATAATAATCCCCAGTAATAAATGACAGTGTCAAAAATCGTGATGTGATTACTTTATCTAGCTAATAAAAGCATTGATATCATTTTATTTATCACAGGGATGTTATTTAAATGACAAACACAAAAACCAATTAGCCATTGTTATTAATTAGTTTTATCAATATTACTATTCCATACGGAAAATTATATTACCCACCTGGCCACTTTCATCCAATACATTAAGCTGATAACCGCCCGGCACAGATAAGTTTTGTACCCATGATTGATTATTCTCGGTCACCGCTACTTGCTCACCATTGAGGAACCACCAATGTTGGCCTCTCCCGCCTTGCGCCACCAGGCGCAGATCAAGGCTATTATGACCAGGTAAACGCTTAACGACAGCACCATCACGTATACCTAAAATCAGCAATGGCGCAGCACTGCCTTCCCCTTGCGGTGGACATTGCTGGCTTGCTGCGGGTAACCGTTGATTACGCCGTTCAGCCAGTGGCAACCATGGCTCCAGTGGCAGTGGCCACAAGGCCACTTGCGTTGGCTTGGCTCCTAAGCAATCCGCGGCAACCCGCTCGCCTTGCTGATTTAGCCAGATACTGAGTTGACTACCCTGCATATTTTCCTGGCCGGGTGCGGTCAGTGTGGGCGGTACCGTGCCATCGAGCACCCAGCTTTGACGCCGCTGTCGACAGTTACTATCACCAACCGCTAGCGGTTGCCCACCCGGCCAACAAATCTCTTCCCGACTGACTGACGATGGCCTCGGATCTGACGGTAAGCTGCGAATGCTTTGCTGCAATCCTGCCATCAACACGTTATTGACCTGATTAAGTATCGGTATTGCGGTGGCATAACCAAACTGCCCGGCAACCGGAGTGCCATCTGGACGCCCCACCCACACGCCTATTGTATAACGCGCATTGATGCCAATAGCCCAAGCATCACGATAGCCGTAGCTGGTACCCGTCTTCCATGCCAGTGGTACGCTGGCTGGCAGAATATCATCCGGTAACGGTCTGGCTTCACCGGCCATAATACGCCGGATAATCCATGCCGCTCCCGGTGAGAATAGTCGCCGTTCTTGTATTTGTTGCTGCGGTTCAAAACGCAATGTTGCTGCCATTCCGCCACGGGCGAAAGCGCTATACGCGGCAACCAATTGATCCAACCGTGAACCGGTTCCGCCTAAAATGACCGCCAGACTGGGTTCACTGTGAGAGGGGAAACGTAAGTTCAGACCACCATTGCGTAAATTGGCGGTAAAACGTTTTGGGCCATAGGCTTCCAGTAATTGAACCGCCGGTAAATTCAGCGAACGCACCAGAGCTTCACTGGCACTGACCGGCCCATGGAATCCGGTATCAAAATTGCCAGGCCGGTAATCACCAAAGCGGCGTGGCACGTCCTGAAGCAAAGATTCAGCATGGATCAGGCCGTCATCCAGTGCCATGGCATACAGGAAAGGTTTGAGTGTCGACCCCGGTGAGCGCCATGCACTGACCATATCCACATGACCAAAGCGGCTGTTGTCCTGAAAATCCACCGACCCAAGATAAGCGCGCACCTTCATCGTGGTATGGTCAACCACCAGCAAGCCTAGCGAGGTTTTCTCAGGTAATTGGTGACGCCAACTCGCCGCCATATCTTCCAATTGGCGCTGTAATCCGGTATCAAGCGTGGTGTGGATCACTTCGCGCTGATTACCACTGGTTAAACGGCGAGCTAGCAAAGGAGCCAATTGTGGCATCTGACGCGGTGCCAGCCAGACCTCTTCTTGTTTAATATCAGCCACATCCTTTGCTGTCCAAACCTGATAATCCGCCAGTCGGGTTAACACTTTGTCTCGAGCAGCCTTTGCCCGTAGAGGATAGCGATCGGGACGTAGCCGACTAGGGGCTTGCGGTAATGCTGCCAGCAATGCGGCTTCTGCCGCGGTTAATTGAGAGGGCGGCTTAGCTAAATAGGTCCAACTGGCAGCGCCAATCCCTTGTAGGGTGCCACCAAATGGAGCGCGATTAAGGTAGATCTCGAGAATTTGAACTTTGGAAAAATACCATTCCAACTGAAAAGTACGCCAGACTTGACGCAATTTGCCTGCTAACGTGCGCGGATGTGGGTCGATCAAGCGGGCAACCTGCATAGATAGCGTGCTGCCACCTGAAAGTATCTTACCAGCGCGCAGATCCTGCCAGGCGGCACGAGCTAGCGCCAATGGGTTTACCCCGGGATGAGAGTAAAACCAGCGGTCTTCAAAAGTGAGCAGTGCTTGCAGATAATACGGCGAAACCTGACTCAACGTCACCGGATAACGCCATACGCCGTCAGCATCGGCAAAACGCCATAACGGTGTACCATCTTCGCCTACCACGACCCGCGCGACCTGGACCTCGGCCAGAGGCAATGGCCAAAGTCTATCTGCCAGCCAAAGAGTGGCCGGAAACAACACCAGGATAAGCGCCAACGCCCAGCCCATACGCCGATAGCGGGAATAGATATTTTTGCGCATGAATCGTATTACTTCCCCTGACAACTGTTTCGCCATTCAGGGGAAGTGAGTATTCACTTAACGATTTCAAGCTGCGCTGGAGTACTCCCCAGCGCACGCCAATCGGGTACATACATCGATTCTACTTGTGGTGCAGGCACCTGGTAGAGGCCTGGTGTCACCGCCCGCGCCAGATAGAGCAACGTGGTGTGACGGTAACCATCGACATTGACGGCAGCGACATAACGATCATCACGAAACTCCTGATGTTTGATATCCGATTGCTGCATATCCTGTAATAGCTCAGTCACGCTGCTGGCACTCTCTCCCAAACTGGCGCTGCTATCGCCCAGATTCTGGTTTTCCAGTTCCAGACCAGCAGGCAGCAAATCAACCACCAGCGCATCCGGTACCCGCCTATCGGCCCAAACATCCAGATGCACCAAGACTAACTCACCACTTTTCAGTTGTGATAACTGCAACGGATTGCCATCTAGCCCAATGTAGCTACGAGTGATATGCAAATTATTACTGAATGGTGCAGGGGTTTGCTGCGGATATCCCACCACAGCAACGCGGCTATACAATGGCGTATCACCCCGATTTTGCAGTTGCATCCCCGCGGCCAGTTGTGATGCTGACCAGTTTTGGTTTAACGCGGTAATTTGGGTCAGCGTCACGCTATCCGCAATTGGCTCAGCTTGTGGCGCAATAGCAACCTGCCACGGTGTTTCAGCGCCATTCATCAAGGTGCGCCCCGCAAGAAATATAGCATTGCTCTCCTGCGTTGACAGATAGTTGCGGCTGGTCAAGGCATCAGACAGGGCCAGCAGACGACTATCACGTGCTTGCGGCAGTAGATTGTTGTCAGTTAACAGCGCCAGAATAAGAGCATCATCGCGTATCGGGCTACCGTAATCTTCCAGCCAGTAATCTTTGTCACTGCGTGTGGTATTTAGCCCCTGAGTGATGGCTTCTTTGGCACGCGGCATGTCGCCCATCAATTTCAATGCCACACCCAACTGCACCAGTGGTAAGCCAGAACGCGCTTCACTGTTACGGCTATATAACTGCCGTAATGCACCGAGCGAAGCCTGCTGCTGCTGCGCCAATACCAGCCCCGCATAGGCTTGCACCGCAAAACGGGTATGCTTGGTTTGCTCGCTGTAGCGAATTTCAACCTGATTAGGATCCTGTAAATAACGCTGTAAGCGGGTATTCGCCGCCGTCAGTGCCGCCGCAGGCACGCTGTAGCCTTGTTGGCTGGCACGGTAGAGGAAGTCAGTGGCATAGGCGGTGAGCCAGAACTCTTCCGGGCTGTCGTTGCTCCACAAACCAAAGCCGCCGTTGTAGCGCTGCATACTGAGCAGATGCTCAATCCCGACATCAATCGTCTGTCGCCGTTTTTCATCGCTATCGGCCTTGATACCCAGCGCAGTCAACTGTGCATGGTTGCTGTACAGTGAGGGATACAGTCCACTGACTGTCTGCTCCAGACAGCCATAAGGATAGGCGTACAACTCGCTGATATAACGTGACAAGTTGAGAGGTGGGCGGCTGGTTATCAGCAGTTGACCTTGCAATGTTTCAGCACTCAATCCCGCCGTAGCCTGCGCGGGCAGGCTCCAGCTTTCACCACTGCGCAGCACATTAGCGAAATGGCGCGTTTGGGCCGGATAGGCTGGCCGCACGCCGATTTTCCAATGATGCTGGTAATCTGGCAGTTCTTCATTTGGCAGTACCATGCCACTGATCGTCAGACCAAGATCACCTTGCCCAAACCCGTTCAGCGCCCGAACCGGGATCAGTACCGTTTTACGCTCACCATTCGCCAGCGTAACTGACTGAGCTTGCGTGCCATTTAGCGCCAGTAAATCACTGGCGGCCAATTTCAGCGACAAAGTTTGCGCCTGACCGGATAAATTACTTAAGTCCAAAGCCAGTTGGGTACTGTCGCCACCGGCGAGAAAACGTGGCGCTGCCAGTTGCGCAATCAATGGTGCGGCCACCACCACTTTCGATTCTGCTTTGCCGAAGTCTTCATCACTCCAGGCTTGGGCCATTAAACGTAACTCACCGTTAAAGTCTGGAATCGCCAGCTCAACGGTGCCTTCACCCTGCGCGTTTAATGTCACCGGTTGGGCTTGCTGCGCTACAATAGTCACTTCGGTAATGGGTTTCTTGCCCCCGCGGGACAGCGCATCTTCCTCATCGCCATCACCACCAAAACGCAAGCTGGCTAAGCGCCCTTGCCCTTCTATCAATTGCCCATAAACATCATAGCGATCGGCGCTGTAGCGCTTACGGCCAAAAAAGGCGTCGTACGGATCTGGCGTGACGTAATCCGTAATATTCAAGATCCCGCTGTCAACGGCTGACAGCAAAACTTGCACTTTTTCCGGCAACGGCGCGCCGCTCCGGCTGGCCTTCACTTTTACCGTTAAAGTTTGATTGGGCCGGATACGCTCGGGGGCATCCAATTGCAATGCCAACTTGCGGGTTTCATCCACCAACGGCAGATGCAATAAACCAATCGCCCGTTTTGGCGTCGCCTGTTGTGATTTATCACCCGGGCGAATCACTGTGGCACTGAGATACAGGTCATGCCGATTCCACTCTTTGTTAATCGGCACGTCGACCTCCGCGCCACCCGCAGGAATAGTCACTTCCTGCCACCACAGCGGGCCGTCGCTGGATTCCACCAGCAGATAACCATTACCCGCCGTTGGCGCTTCAATATGTAACTTCACTTTTTCGCCCGGGCGGTAAGCGGGTTTATCCAACGTTAATTTGACCTGATCAGGACGCACCGCACCACTGCCAGCGGTGTTATCCTGCCAACTGTAACCGGCCCAGAAGCGAGAACTGCTCACCAGCGAGTTATCCTGATTACTGACCTCAATTCGATATGCGCCCCACTCCACTGGGAAACTGACTTTAGCACTCCCATTGGCGGCGATATTCACGCTTTGTTCCGCCAGAGTCAGATCTTTTTTATCAAACAGCGACTGCCAGCCATCACTTTCTGACCACTGCCAGTAGTAATCACGCCGCTCACGTACCAACTTAACTTTAATGCCATTGGCGGCCAGCTTTTCGCCGCTGGCATTCGCATAGATAATTTCAAAATCAGCCTGCGTATCTTGATCCACCATCGCCTGTGATTTATAGCTGTCACTGCGGTAATCATAAACCTGCTGTTTATTGAACAGCGGGCGAATACCCGCCAGCGCATCAGCAGGCCACACCGCTTGCTCAGCACGGCGTGTGACTGGCCGCCCACCCGACTCCAACAAGCTGGCCTGTAATATCAATTTCAGCGGCGATTGGGCATGCTGCCAACTGTTATCCACCGCAACATTCGTCTGCCCCTGGTTATCTAAGGTGGTATCAAACTCATCTAAGGTGCGGGAGAGGTTCTCTTCGATAATCGAACCAAATTCAAAACCGGGCAGCGTGGCAACAGCTTCACGCAGTGGGCGTAGGAATAATTGGCCTTGCAGACGGTTGCCCGAGGCCGGGGCACCATATAAGTAACGGCCAGTGACGGCAAAGCTGGCTTCACTGTCCGTGGCGATCGGTTCTTTACTGGTAGCAATATCGAGCGCCATACGCTCTGGTAGAAAATCCTCTACCTTGAATTTGTACAATCGTGGCTGGTTATCACCCAAATTCAGGCGCAGTGACCACTCGCCCGTTGGGCCACCTTCAGGTATGGCATATTGGTATTGATACAGGCCATCCTGTGGTTGCCAGGTAAAGCTGCGCACCACTTGATTATCCGGTTTGAGGATATCGACTTTAACGGGTTGGGTTGTTAGGGGTTTACCGTCGGCATCGCGCAGTAACCCATTAACAATTAAGGTTTCACCTGGCCGATACAAGTCGCGCGGGCCAAAGACAAAGAACTGCTTCTGGAAACCCTCAGGACCAGTAATATCAAACTCGGCCAGATCCAACGCGGGTGCATTAAGGTCGATCAGACTGGTCTGCCCATTTTGCGCGGCAAGCAGCAGTTTGGCGTTAGCGTTTTTTTCCAACTGCGCATGGCCCTTGCCGTCGGTTTCGGCCTGAGTCAACACCTGGCCTTTATCATCCAACAGTTGCAGTGACACGCCTTGCAATGCCGCACCACCGGCTAATGCCTGAGTGAACACATCCATCTGGTTATGGTAGCTATGTAGCGAAACACCGATATCACTTAGGGTAAATAAGGTGGCAGCATTGGTATAGCTGTAGTGACCGGCTTGCTGCATGACGGCCAGATAGACGCCGGATTCTTGTAACGGCTTGATATCGGCTAAGGGCAATAACAGCTTTTCACGGGTATTAACCGCAGGATTGAGATCAAAACGGCCGGTATAGACTAAATCAGCCATTTTCAGCAGTTCGTCCGATTCCCAGTTAGAGAGCGCACTGCGGTTCTGCCAGTTAGCGAGGAAGTTAGCCAGGCTGCTTTGCTTAATGCGAAAAAAGTTAACATCGACGTTATCAACATTGAGCGCCATCACCGGCAAGCCCTGCGCCAGTTTGCCCGGCAGCAAAGAGCCTTTGCTGGCAAAACCGACACTCGGTTTAATATCACGCGTGGTGATTTGTTGCTGTTGTTGTGCACCCAGTTGCGCGCCACCTACCCCTTGCAGCGTGCTGTCGACAGTCAACAACAATTTACGCTCCGGTTTGAGGTGGCGTAAACGCAGCTCCATTAGATTATCGGATAGCTCCCAGGCACCGTCGATGTTGCCACTGACGGTATCAACCAGATGCACCTGCGCGGCGAAATCCTGATTTGGATTCAGTGGCTGCGAGAAGGTCAGTACCATGGCACTGGCCCCGTCAAGTTGCAGTTCAGAGGCATCCAGCAAGGTAAGCGGCTGACCCGCATGGCGTTTTGCCAGTGCCGCCAGCGCCACCGTATCTTGGGGTTTACTCGCCGGTGTTTTGCCCGCCGAGGTACTGGTTTGAGTCGCAGGCGGTGTGACCACACCTTTATTATTGCTGTCATCACAGGCGGCTAATAACAACGCCGCAGCGACCACTATAGTCGTTCGATACCCTTTAATTCCTGACATTAACCGACGCAAACCATTGTGATTCATATCTTGCTCCCTGGCTGATAGCAAGATTATAGCATCGGTATGAAAGGGAATATAGGGAGGGAAGAATCAAGTGATTATCTTGATAAAAAATGCGTATTGGCTCGCATTTATATCTATTTTTCTAAACAACACACCC
>NZ_JAZGQA010000192.1:0-7858 GCF_048593855.1 Yersinia sp. 2542 StPb PI | reverse complement strand
TTGTTAACCCTCGCATTGCTGACGACAATCTGTTTTTATCTGTTCAAAAAAATCAAGAATAACCAACAGTCAGTTCCAGTGTTGATAAAGGAAATGAATAATATAGGAAAAATCTCACTATCATTGTTTGGCTTTGTATTAATCTACGCGGTCATTCGTAGAATAATATTTCTTCTTAACCCGGAAATACTCTTTAATAGTGTCTTCAATTTCTTTGTTATGGAGACTTTGTTTTATCTACCTTTCTTTCTATTGGGTGCTTACAGCTTTATCTATCCGCCACTCAAACGGGTATTTCTTACCTTTTCACCTGGTGCATTTTTGGCCTCTGTGTTGTTATTCATCGCCTATTCGATAAACCAACATATTAATACTGCTGAGTTTTTTGCCTTTGAGCTGGATCTTATCATCAAGGCATTGATGGGCGTGACCATGACCAATGTGGTCTACTCTATTGGGTACCGGTTATTAAACTACCCCTCACCACGTATCACCTATCTGGTTAATGCCTCACTTTTCATCTACCTGGTGCATCATCCGCTAACCTTGATTTATGGTGCCTTTATTACGCCGCAAATTGACAATAATGGCCTTGGCTTTGTAGTGGGCATGGCCTTTGTTTGCCTGATTTCATTCATGTTATATGAGATTCATCGCCGTATTCCATTGCTGAAATTCTTATTTTCTGGCAAGCCGCAGCAGCAAACGGTGTAATCAAATTATTATTCAAACGAATAATGTTATTGCTAAGCGATATGAATATCGGCATACCGCTTAAGCGATAAAACGGCTACACTGTGAAACCATCATGTAGATGGCGGGATGGCTAATGCCTCACTGCTTGCTCTGCTTTCAGAGCAACTATCCTGTTGATTCCTTATCAGGATTTGTTTCACTTGCAGTGACAACAAAAAGAGGAATTGTGATGAAAAAGCAAGAATCTACTGAGAATAATCCCAAGTCTGATGCTGTTGCAGTCACCGAGTTCGCTACCCTGTTTGCCTTGGTTAGCCGCCTTAGCGGAGCGCTGGACAGCGCAATCACCGGAAAAGATCGCAGCGTATTAGTTAACGAACTGTCACAGCTTTCTGTCGATAATCTTCCTGAACAGGAAAAAGCACCGACAGCAGAAGCACTGAGAAGAGCGCTGGTAACACTCAAACGCGACTAGTTCTACTATCCAACGCTCACCCTTGATTCCCCGCTGGGCAATTAAAGGTGAGCGACCCCTCTTTTATCCTCATAATTTTAATCATTATATAGACTTAATATCTTTGACATTTCAGCAAAGCTGCAAATGACTCCATTCCAAAGAACTGACAAAATCAGTGGTTCAAGTGAGTAAGTGCCACAACGCTATGAACTAAAAAAATGCTGATTTAACACATTGAATTAGGTCATCTCTTCGCATTAGATGAGATAAATCTGTGTATAATAATTTTTTATAACTTTGGCCTGTTATTCATTTATTTTCGCCTTAAATCAGGAGAACTCCCACCTTGGACGCCATCGCAATTAATAGCCTCTTTTTGATCGGCGCAGTGCTGGTGGGAGCCAGTATTTTACTGAGTTCACTCTCTTCCCGGCTGGGTATTCCGATTCTGGTTATCTTTCTGGCCATCGGTATGCTGGCAGGTGGTGACGGTATTGGCGGGATTGCTTTCGATAACTACCCAGTGGCGTATCTGGTCAGTAACCTGGCGTTGGCGGTTATCCTGCTAGATGGCGGGATGCGCACTCGAGCTTCATCATTCCGTGTTGCTCTGTGGCCTGCGCTCTCTTTAGCAACCGTCGGGGTGGTGATTACTGCTGGCCTGACGGGCCTGGCTGCGGCCTGGCTGTTCGATTTAGATATTATTCAAGGGCTGCTCATTGGTGCGATTATTGGCTCGACCGATGCCGCTGCGGTATTCTCACTGCTTGGGGGTAAAGGTCTCAACGAGCGCGTCAGTGCCACTTTAGAGATCGAATCAGGCAGCAATGATCCCATGGCGGTGTTTTTAACCGTTACCTTGATTGCCATGATCTCCGCAGGTGAAACCAGCCTCAGTTGGATGTTCCTGGTGCACTTAATCCAACAGTTTGGTCTGGGAATTATCATCGGGTTAGGCGGTGGCGGTTTACTGCTGCTCTTTATAAACCGAATAGAGCTAGCGAATGGTTTATATCCCCTGCTGGCAGTCAGTGGTGGGATTCTGGTTTTCTCATTGGCAACGGCCATGAACGGCAGTGGTATTCTGGCAGTATATCTCTGCGGGCTATTACTGGGTAACCGCCCTATCCGCAACCGCTCCGGTATATTACAAACTTTCGATGGGCTGGCATGGCTGAGTCAAATCGGGATGTTCCTGGTATTGGGGCTGTTGCTTAATCCAAGTGACCTATTGCCGATAGCGATCCCAGCGCTGCTCCTCTCATTGTGGATGATTTTGTTCGCCCGACCACTGTCGGTGTTCATTGGTTTACTGCCGTTCCCAAGCTTTAATCTGCGTGAACGGATCTTTATTTCCTGGGTGGGTTTACGCGGCGCAGTGCCGGTTATTCTAGCCGTATTCCCGATGATGGCCGGTATTCCCAACGCGAATTTATTTTTCAATGTGGCCTTTTTTGTCGTGCTGGTATCACTGCTGCTACAGGGCACCAGCCTGTCATTTGCCGCACGTAAAACTAAATTGGTGGTGCCTCCAGCACTAGCACCGGTCTCGCGCATTGGGTTAGATATTGATATGAATAACCAATGGGAACAGTTTATTTACCAGTTGAGTTGTGACAAGTGGTGTATCGGTGCTGCGCTGCGCGATTTGAAAATGCCTAAAGGGACACGTATTGCGGCGCTGTTTCGTGGTAAAGACTTATTGCACCCCACCGGCAGTACCCGTCTGAAAGAAGGTGACATCTTGTGTGTTATCGGTCAGGAACACGACCTACCAGCATTGGGAAAACTGTTTAGTCAGTCACCCAATATCCAACTGGATGAACGCTTCTTTGGTGACTTTATTCTTGATGCCGATGCCAAGCTCCACGATATCTCTCAGATTTATGGCCTTAATCTGGAACCCGGAATCGATAAACAGCAGACATTGGGCCAATTCGTCCTCTATTTATTTGGTGGAGAGCCGGTTATTGGCGATCAGATTGAGTGGGATGGCTTGACCTGGACGATTGCCGAAATGGAATCGGATCGGGTAAGTCGGGTCGGGGTGAAAATCGTTACCGATAAAGCCTGATGTTATGATGAATAAGTGATAGGGATACCGTACAGGGGAACGCAATGAAATTGTCTATTTATGACCATCTGACAGTATCAATTTTATGAATCTACCTCCTGCTGATTGGGATAACCAGCGTACATTTCTGGCCATTATGCGTGAAGGCAGTTTATCTGCCGCCGCACGGAGTCTGAATGTTTCGCAACCGACAGCCCGCCGGCATATTGAGTCGCTGGAACAATGCCTTGGGCAAAAATTGTTTAACCGCACGTCCACTGGATTAATCCCAACGGAAACAGCGCGGGCACTGTTACCCCATGCCTTGGAAATGGCCACCGCTGCCGACGCTTTTGTACGAGCCGCCTGCGCCGATATTGGGTCAGCTAAAGATACCGTGCGCATTGCCACCAGTGAATTACTTGGCGTTGAAATCCTGCCGCAACGCTTAGAATCTCTGCGCTTACACTATCCTGAGCTGGTGCTGGAATTAAGTCTGGGTAGCAAGATAGAGGGGTTAACCCGCCAGGAAGCCGATATTGCAGTAAGAACCTTACGCCCCAAAGCGTCGCCAGTTATTGCGCAACGGGCGGGTTATTGCGAAGTTGGGCTGTTTGCTACTGAAGATTATATTGAGCGCCATGGTATGCCGCAGAGTCTCGGGGCATTAGCGTTTCACGCGTTAATCGGCCCGGATCGTAACACCCATGATGTCCAGGTTCTGCGTGAGCAGGGAGTCGATTTTGAACCGCACCAATACCGCCTACGTACTGATAGCCATTTGGCACAATTGGCGGCAATACGCAGCGGTTTGGGCATTGGTGCCTGCCATGAACCCATAGCTCGTCAATCTGGGTTAGTGCGGGTGTTAGCACAAGAATTCTCGTATCCACTGGAGTTTTGGCTGGTGATGCATGAAGATCTACGCAATACCCAGCGAGTCCGCGTGGTATTCGATCATTTACTCAATACACTGCGCCAATATCTGGCTGAATAAGCGCTAAGTGCAACAGGGCCTATGCGACCCTGTTGATTAATTAAGACAATTTAAAGTGGATAACGCAATATAGCGCTCAACTGCTTACCGGCTAAATCGCTTTCCCGCACCGCCAAAACTCGTGCTCCGGTTGCCAATGCACGTCTGGCAATCTCATCGATAACCCCATATGTCAGAGCATCATCTTCTGACGCAAAAGTAATAATACCCTGATCATTGATAGTCCCTGGGACTTGGCTTTCAATATCAACCAGTAATAAATCAATAGCACCGAACGTTGCCGCCCGTGCGGCATCCGACAAATCATGAGTGACTCGACGTTCTCCTGCGCGCTGTTCAAATAACGGCTTCAGCCCCTCTATTTGCGCCCGATAGAAATTGTCCAATACCGGGCGCGCTAATGTGGTAAGTTCCGAAATATTAAGATGTTCTGCATTGGTAGATAACGTTTCATCCACCAGATTTGATAATGAATTTGTCGCCCGATAAATTGACGTCAAAGGTTCAGTACTGACTAAAATAAGCGGGTAGTTATGACGGGCAAATAATGGCCGCAGGGCATTATCTATTTGCCGGGTATATTGTGCGAGCCTTACTTTTTCATGTACGCCATCATACTTACGTGCATTTAATGAAGCTTTACCTACTGCATTTAACACATTGTCAGGTAGGTTGGGAACAGAAACGATAGCGGGTGGTGCATCGGCAAAAAACTCAATCAAACGCACTTCATTTTCTGATAATGCCAGAATATAAGCGGAGTGTGGAAATGTCAGTGCGCGTAGTAACGGTTTGAGGTGGAAACGCTCACTGATCTCTACTTGGTCTTGCAGTTTATTAGCCAAACGGTAGGTTCGCAAAGTATCAGGCGTCGCAAGTATTGCGAGGCTGTAAGCATGCAGATCCCAGAATGACTCATCCTCTAATACGGAATATAACTCTTCTTCCAATAAAGCCAGACGCCGTTTATCAAAGTTTACCGCCTCAAGCTGTTGTAATGCCTCTTTTATTAAGTTCCCCAACTGGATTTTACTGCCAGCTAACTGTTGATGTAACGGTGATGTTTCAAGATAGATGGAAACGCAGGCATCGGAGCGTACATCAGAAAGACTAAGAAATTCTTCACGACTTGGAATGTCAACATGTAGCATAGGTCACCTTCAAGAAATAATGGACACGATACTTATATCTTTATCAAGCGCATGTTTATTATAGCCAACCAATGCCACTTTGCTTTCTATCGACATCGAAAAAATCGTTACACGCTAAAATTGTTAAAAGACATTTAACTGCTGGTATTAGCCCTAATATCTCAAATTCAATTAAGGCTAATACATCCCCCACATTAATAACTCTGAACTATTTATTCTTTACTCGTTATTCTGTTTTATTCTGTTTTATTCGATTAACCAAAATGATCCCCGCACAAACCAACACCAGTGCAAGGGCATTCTTCCATTCTAAAATGCTTTCATTGAGGAAAATGGCGGACAGAACCGCACCTGAAACCGGGATGAGAAAATTGAACGGTGCAACCATCCCTACCCGATTATATTTGAGTAGCAAGCTCCAGAGTGCAAAAGCGGCCGATGACAACAGCACCAGGTAGGCCAATAACAATAAAGCCCGCCAGCCAATGTCACTCAAATGGCCACCAAAGAGATAACCGCCAAGTGTCAACACCAACCCTCCGATGGCAAGCTGGTAACCTGTCATCACCGTGGTATCCATGGTTTGTGAAATACGTTTGCCGTAAATACTGGCGGCAGAAAGGATGAAAGCAGCCAGTACCACACTTCCCTCACCTAACAGTGAAAAATTAAAATCCATCAAATCGGCACCAAAATTCACCACCATCACGCCAGCAAAACCCAGTGCGCAGCCAATGATTTTATTAAATGATAATCGATCATTTTTATAAATATAATGCGCCAACAAGACACTGAAAAATGTCCCCGTTGCATTCATGATGGAGCCTTTCACCCCGGTAGTATATGCCAGCCCAATATAGAAAAAGACATACTGTAACGTGGTCTGTGTTAGCCCTAAAATGGCAATCTGCCTATATTGGCCCTTGTTAAGTCGGCCAATAGCTTTACCACTGGCAACAGCAAAAATGAGTAGCACTAACCCGGCCAATAAAAAGCGATAACCCGCAAACACCATCTTGCTCGGAATGTCATCTGGGGCGATATGAAACAGTGCATAACCATTTTTAATCGCAGGGTAGGCACTGCCCCAAAGAAGGCAACAGAAGGTTGCCACGAGGAAAACAAATTTTTTATTGGTAAAAAGCGCAGGACTGCGGTCCACGTGAACATCCTTTTCAATCAAAAAATGAAATGATGTTTCGTTATAACTATTTCCTGTTGAAAAGTCCCGTCTGATGTCACTTTTCTCTTAAAAATATCCATCAACTCTCCGAGTACCGCACCTATAGTACGTGGCCATCAAAAATAGATTGTCTGTCTTTTTGCTATTTGTAGAATAATTGAACGAAGATGCTGACATTCATTAGTTATTCATGGCGTTGTCTACCTCGTTCAATGTTTGCACTAACGGACAGAGATCGTGTACGATGCTGGTTTAATTAAATAACTTTGGTTTTCATCATGTTAAAACTATTTAACGTAAACTTTAACAGTATGCCTGAAAGAAAGTTAGACGAGATCTTCACACTTAGAAAAATAACATTTAAAGATCGCTTAGATTGGAAAGTAACCTGTACTGATGGCAGAGAAAGCGACCAATATGATGATGAGAATACAAACTATATATTAGGAATAATAGAAGATACTATTGTTTGCAGTGTCAGATTTATTGAAATGAAGTATCCGACAATGGTGGCAGGGCCATTCGCACCTTATTTTTCCGACATTGACCTTCCGGTCGATGGTTTTATAGAATCCAGCCGTTTCTTTGTTGAAAAAAAACTAGCAAGAGATATGGTAGGCCATAATAGTGCACTCAGCGTATTACTTTTTTTAGCAATGGTTAATTATGCCAGAAGCCGCAATTATAAAGGTATACTGACTGTTGTCAGCCGAGGGATGTATGTATTACTGAAGCGTTCCGGCTGGAATATTACAGTTTTAAACCAAGGTGAGTCAGAGAAAAATGAGGTTATTTATCTTTTACATCTGGGTGTCGACATTGATAGCCAACAACAATTAATAAAGAAGATACGCAGAACGCATCACGTTGAACCTCATATACTTGAAACCTGGCCATTAGCGGTGCCAGATATAGTTAAATAGGTTTAATTAACTTTAACTCTATGCCAAGTCTTATCGCATGCTTGGCATTTAAAACACCAAGTTTTCTAACAACATTACCAATATGAAACTTAACTGTACTTCTTTTTATTCCCAATATTATGGAAATTTCCGAGTATGTTTTGCCGACACTAGCCCAATATAAAATTTCGTTCTCTCTAGGAGAGAAAATTTCCCTTTCGTCACTAGCACCATTCAACTTGTTGTTTTTACTGTTATTTTTGTGGTAGAGACCCAACATTTTATCATGAGTCAAAATGAGCAGCATTTGAATTTTCTCTTTATTGGTCTCAATGCTCTCATCAAAAGAAATGCTATCATCACTTCCATTAGAAATATTCAGCGTTGCCATATTATGATTATTATCATGAAGAACAAAT
>NZ_JAZGQA010000191.1:0-7877 GCF_048593855.1 Yersinia sp. 2542 StPb PI | reverse complement strand
CTATTTAAATCAGTATGCAGACATCAATAATAAATGAATTAACGTTATTTATGTTTGATTTATCCATATTAAATCACCCTCTATTAAATAGAGGGTGGCATCTATCTGTGGTTAAAACAGCCATACCATTTATCGGGAAACCGAAAATTAATATCACCATAAAGGAATAGCTCCATGCGTAAAACAATTTTCTCTCTGGCTCCTGCCGCGTTGGTGTTACTGGCGGTAGCAGGGAATACCCAAGCAGCATCTAACGCCCAATTAACGGTAACCGCTAACGTTGTTGCGTCAACCTGTGATGTTTCTTTGTCTACCAATAATCTGGATCTAGGTAACTATGCACCATCATCATTTACTGGTGTTGCTACTCCGATTCCCGCTAGCCAGAAAACATTCACTGTGGGTTTAAACAACTGTGAAGCACCGGCTGCTGCGGGTGATAAAGCCTATTTGGTCGTTACCGGGCAAACGCTGGGCGGTAACCCAAACATGTTTAACTCTACGGGCACCAACACCGGTGTCATGTTGAGTCAGGTTGCGACCCCAACCGCTTATATCAGCAACAATGACAAGTTATTGGTTGCTACTGCGGGAACAACACCAGCAGCCGGTGACTTTAATACTAAGACACTGAGCTTACAGGCTGGCCTGGCTTCAACCACCATCACTGGTATCAACATTGGTGCTGTTAGCGCGCCCATCTTGTTTGCCTTCGCCTATAACTGATTTTCTTAATGGTGGGTGGCTTCGGCTACCTGCCATTCTGCCTCTTTTCCTTTTTACCTTGGAGCGAAAGAATGAAGCGCCTAAAACTGCTTATTCCCCTGATGATGGCGCTGCTGTCTTGTCCACTCGCGGTATTGGCTGATGGATTTGGTATCAATGCCACCCGTCTGATTTACCCACAGGGCACCGGTAGCATTGCTGTCACGGTACGTAACACGCAACCGATATTGCCTTACTTGGTACAGGTTTCGTTAAGCCGCACAGCAGACAGCTATAAAGCGACACCATTTACGGTAACGCCACCGATATTCCGCCTGGAGCCCAAGAGCGTGAACCAGATTCGCATTGCGGGTAATGACACTGATTTACCTAAAGATCGCGAATCCGTTTTTTATTTCCATGCGACAGCGGTTCCCGCTGCGGCCTCACCTACCGAAGCTCAACAAAGCACGGGTGTACAAGCCTCGGTGCAATTTGGTGTGGGTAGCATTATTAAACTGTTTTATCGCCCCGCAGGCTTGCCATCGTCGGCTGCGGATGCACAAAAAAACCTTAAGTTTCACCAGGTCAGTAATGGGCTGGAGGTCAGTAATCCATCACCCTATTTTGTCAGCCTGGCCAGTCTTAAGTTTGGCGGACAAGCACTTAAGTTAGATTCACCTGCGGCATTGATGATCGCCCCCTTTGGTGCACATACCTATCCCACAGTGGCGAAAGGCAGCAGCGTGGAGTGGCAAACCATTAATGACCAAGGTGGCGTAGATGCATTTAAACAGCTTCTGCCTTAAGAAAGTGCTTTGGGTTGGTTTGAGTTTGTTGGTCGGCGGAATCAGCATTAACACCCATGCCGTGACACTGAACTTTTCTGCATCGTTAGTACAAGGCACTTGTTCGTTAAGTCTGGATAAAAGTGTGCTGTCGCTAGGTGATGTACAGCAGGCTAACTTACGCAGCGAAACACTACTCAATTTACAGCCCGTTACGCTCACTGTTGATAATTGTAACGGTGCCGCAAGTGCCAGCTTGCAGCCAGTAGTTATCGCCCTTGGTCCGGGTAAGAGTCAAAACGGAAAATGGCTGTTTCGCAGTAGTGATTCTGATGTGGGCGGCGCTGGCGTGATGTTAGTGCAAAGTGCCAGCCAACCGAGTTATGCCAGCACGGAGGTCAAATCTGGTGATTATTTCCCGTTGGCCGCCGTGGGGCAGACACCCGTCAATAAACAATTACAGTTCTTTGCCGGCGTTAGTTGTGGCGGTGTGACTGATTGCGCCACGGTTAAACCGGGGCAACTCACTGCCAATGTTAATTTTATTTTTGCCTATCGCTGAGGTTGCCATGCCATTTGCACACTTTTCCCTTATCACGCTGCTATTGATGATTTTTGTAGGGGCACCGGCAATGGCGACCAGCAAGGGGGGCGTCAGTTTGAGCCAGACTCGAGTGGTATTTTCCGCTGAAGATAAAGCCCAAAGTCTCACAGTAAAGAATAGCGGTACGCAAAATTATTTGATTCAAAGTCGCATCCAAAACGAAATGAAAAATGATGCGACAGTGCCTTTTATTGTCACGCCGCCGCTGTTTCCGTTAGGGGCTGAAGGTAACCAATTACTGCGTATCCTTAAACAGGGTGAGGCGCTGCCTGACGATCGAGAGTCCCTGTTTTACCTTTCGGTATTAGCCATTCCGAGCCAGCCAGAACCTGTGCCTGAAGAGGCGCGTTTATCAATGGGTTTTCAGTTTGTTATCAAGCTGTTTTATCGCCCTACGGCTCTGAAGGATGTACCCCAAAATGTGGGTTGCCAACTGACATTTAGCCGAGTGGGAAATGGCATTCGTATTGAGAATCCAACCCCTTATTTTATAACGTTTGGGACGCTGAAGTTCGACCATAACGTTATCAACTTAGACACAGCCCCGTCGATGATTGCGCCGATGGGAGCACAGACCTATCCCGTTGCTGGTTCAATCAAGCACGTGGAGTGGCAAACCATAACCGACGCGGGTGGTTTGTCTGCATTGTGCCAACACACTGTGTCGCCATCACAGGAATAACCAAAATGAAATGCCTTATCTCATTCGTGACGCTGCTGTTATGCAGCTTGTTGGTATTTGCAGGCGCGCATGCGGCACCCTCTGAATCCCAGGGGATTTCTTTTTATGTGCTGCGGGTAATTTACCCGGCAAGTGAGCAAAAAGGCGTCACCTTAACCGTGAATAATAAAAGTGCCGCCCCCTATCTGATGCAGTCGTGGATCCGCCCTGTAGATATGAAAACCGGTGATGTGGATTTGAATTACACCGGGCAGCCGAAGATGCCTTTTATTGTCACCCCTCCGTTGGAGCGTTTAGAGGCAAATAGCGAGCTGACACTGCGTATCCGCCATAACGGTGAACCGTTGCCAACGGATCGGGAGTCAGTCTTTTTTATCTCGATGAAAGCTATCCCTGCTAACAAAGAATCTGACAACGCGGGGCCGTCGGGCCAGATGGCCGTGACGGTAGTCAGCAATATGAAGCTGTTCTATCGCCCTGAGGGGTTAGCTAAACGCGCGGTGGCCGAGGTGGCTTCTCAATTGCATTTTCGCCGTGAGGGTCATGAGCTGATTGCTGAGAACCCAACGCCATATTGGCTCACCTTTTCGCAATTGAAAGTTGGTGGCAGTGCGCTGGATAAACCCGCACTACGGCTGATGGTGCCACCGAAAGGGCAGCAGCGCTATACCTTGCCGGCGACGGCAAAAGGCAGTGTGGAATGGCAACTGATTGATGAGGATGGCTGGAGCACACCGGCTAACCAGCAAGCTTTATAACTTTTTCTGATTTTGATGGACAGACCACGTGATGCACAACATAACAATAAAAAACAGGCGTAACACGCCCACTTTTTCGCCCATTCTGATAGGGGCCATGCTGCTGGCAGGGGCTTTTCCTGTCTTGGCGCGCGACTACTTTGACCCTCGTCTGTTAGCGTTGGGCGGAATGCAGTCGACCAGTGCTGATTTGAGTGCTTTTGAATCCGCCGGCCAGGTCGCGGAGGGCCGTTATCTGGTGACACTGTGGATGAATCAGTCGGATCAGGGTCAGTACACCTTGATGTTTAAAAAAGATGCACAAGGGCAGGTTCAGCCAGAGCTCACGCCTGCTCTCCTCCAGCAACTGGGGGTAAATACCACGGTGTTGCCGGGTTTTAGCACATTACCAGCGGATGCTCCGGTCAATGATTTGGCTGCACTCATTCCTGATTCTCAGGTGCATTTTGACTTATCCCAATTGCGGCTGGACATCAGTGTGCCGCAGATTGCCATGCAGCAAAACGCCGCCGGTTATGTTGATCCCGCATTGTGGGATGACGGTGTGCCCGCGTTGCTGATGAACTATAGCCTGAATGGCAGCCGAAACTGGCAGAGTGCGCAGGCTGGCATGGACAGTAGCGAACAGACCAATCTGTTTGCCAGCCTGCGTAACGGACTGAACTGGCAGGCCTGGCGTTTGCGCAGTGATATGACCTATACCCGCAACCAGAACAGCGGCACCGCTTCGTCGAGCCAGCAAAATACCCGTTTTTCCAATACCTATTTACAGCGCGATATTCATGCCTTGCGTGCCGAGGTGCTGGCGGGGGAAAGCAGTACCGGCAATGAGGTGTTCGACAGTATCCCGTTTCGCGGTATTAAACTTAATTCCAGCGAAGAAATGCTGCCTAACAGCCTGCGGGGTTTTGCGCCGGAGATTTCCGGGATTGCGCAAAGTAATGCACGTGTGACTGTTAGCCAGAATGGCAATGTGGTGTATCAAACCTATGTCGCCCCGGGGCCGTTTCGCATTAATGACCTCTATCAGACCAGTCAGGGCGGGGATCTGACGGTCACTATCACCGAGGCTGACGGCACTGTCCGCAGCCAAACGATGGCCTTTTCCTCTTTACCGGTGATGCAACGCCCCGGCGCGCTCAAATATGAGTTCACCACCGGGCGTTATAACGGCGGCATAACGCAAGGCTCGCGTGAAGCTACCTTTGGGCTAGGCACATTTATCTATGGTTTGCCCTACGACATTACTCTGTACGGCGGTGGGCTGATGGCAGAGGACTATCTTTCGTTCGTGGCCGGATCTGGTCTGTCATTAGGAGATTTTGGCGCGCTTTCAGCTGATATCACCACCTCTAATGCCAAATTGTACGGACAAGATGAGTGGCAACAAGGTCGCTCTTATCGGCTGCGTTATGCCAAAAGCTTGCTGAGTACTGGCACCTCGGTGGATTTGGCGGCCTACCGGTATTCAACCCGCCACTATTACAGTTTCTCAGACTTCAACAATCTGGGATATGAACTCAATGACAGTCAGGTACCTTGGGCTTTAGAGCGTCAGCGTTCCAATTTTCAGGTGCGCATCAGCCAGCAATTAGGGGGCTGGGGGGCATTGTATCTATCGGCCTCCCGCAATGACTTTTGGGGTAATAACCAGGTGAATAACACGGTCTCTGCGGGGTACAACACCAGCTACCGTGGTGTGAGCTATGGGTTGGCCTACAGTATTGACCGTATTAAAGGTGACAGTGGTTGGCCTGAAAATCGTCAGTTATCAATGAACATGCAGGTGCCCTTTAGCCTATTTAGCTCAGCGCCAGCGGTGAGCCGCAGTTATGCCAACTATCAAATGACCCATAACAATCAGGGGCAGGTTCAGCAGCAGGTCGGCGTCAGCGGTAATGCGATGGATGACCGCCTTTCTTACAGTGCAATGCAGAGCTGGTCAAACGGCAATAGTGGTGATAATGCCACCCTGAATGCGGGCTATCAGGGCAGTAAAGGGATGGCAAACATCGGGTACAGCTACAGCAGCCAGTTCCGTTCGCTGAACCTCAGCGGCAATGGCAGCCTGGTCGTCCACCCGGAAGGGGTAACACTGGGGCAAATGCTGGGAAGTTCGGTGGCGATAGTGAGTGCGCCAGGCGCGGGCGGTGTCGAGGTGATGAACGGGAATGTCCGTACCGACAGCCGTGGCTACGCGGTGGTGCCGTATTTATCGAATTACCAGAACAACAATATCAGCCTGAACCCGGCCACCTTGCCGGATGACGTCGACATGGCGAAATCGAGCCTGAATGTCTACCCAACCAAAGGGGCGGTGGTGATGGCGAAGTTTGATACGCGAGTCGGCTATCAGGCACTGGTGACTCTGCGTCGTGGTGAAACCGACATCCCCTTTGGGGCTGTCGTCAGGGTGGAGGGGAGTGCCGCGGGTGAAAACAATACCGGCATTGTTGGCGACGCCGGTCAGGTATACCTGAGTGGATTGCCGGAGAAAGGCCGATTGGTGACGAAATGGGGTCAGGGCGCAGACCAGCAATGCCGTGCTGTATTCGATTTGCAAACCAGTAAAGCTACATCAGGCAACAACCCGATCCGTCAATTAACCGCTCGCTGTGAAATCAGTTAATCACACCATGACATCCGGTAAACATGAATTTGTAGGAAAGAAAACGACATGAAAATAATTAGTCAACTATTGCGGCGGTCAGTATCTCGTTATTGCCCCGGCCTATGTCTGCTGGCGCTAATCGGGCAATCAGCCGTGGCGGACACGATTACCATTGGTAAAGGCAGTGGCATTGTGTGGGAGGGAATGCCATTTAGTGCCACCAATAGAGCCCCTACCACCACGGCCAGTTTCCCAAGCCCGGATCTATATGCCTACGATAGTATATATATTAACCCCACGAGTTTATCGTCAAGTTCGTGTGTACCGGACAGTTCGCTGACGACCATTGCCGGGTATAAAGTGTTCAAGATAGCCCCTGGGCTTGGGATAATTCCCCGGGCAACCGTCACGGCCGATTATGTGCTGGCGAACAACACGCCAGAGACGCTCAGTGGCACCATTGGGTTGCCAAGTACACAAGCCACGACGTCGAGCGGTGCGGTGATAACCAACCCACTCCAGGGCGGCGGCTGGTGTTTAGCCCCAAGAATGTCCGGCAGCACTAATTTCTATAAAGCCGGCACGTATATTAATGCGACAGCGACAGGAACGTGGGTGATGGTGGCTGATGGCACGCAAACCAGCCAGAGCAATATTGCATTATCTAATGTGAATTTCTCTACGTCAGGAAATGGTTATAAGACTTTTATTCCTATCTTTTCAAAGAACACGACAATCCGAATTTCGACACTGGAGTGTACGGTCAGCACCCCCACTCAGATTGATTTTGGTACAGTCTCCAGTAACCTTCAGACGGGCGCGGAACTCAGCACTAAGGCTAATTCGTTGATAACGCAATGCTCGCAAGACGGCGCTCAGGGTATTAATGCCAATATCAATGTGCAGTTCCGGGCACTAACCGGTTTGTATGAAAATGCCCCCACCCGTCTGGCACTCAGTCAGGGTGGGGGCTATATTACTGGCGAGATTAATAATGGCGTGACCGGCAGTGGTAGTTGCACGGCAACCACCGGGATGCCCTTTGATAACACCCAGCTAAAAGTCGGCAATATCACCAGTACACAAACAAGTCAGAACACCACCAATCAGGTGACATGGCGTTTATGCTCGGGGGGCAGTTCGCTGCCGACCGGTGCTGTTAGCGCGGCGGCAGAAATGCTGGTGACGTTTAACTGATTTTAAATAATAGCGTGGTAGCAGCCCTTGGCCACCACGTTAATTTTGTTCGCTAGAGCACACTATTATCGGCGACGCCAATCCATTAATCATATAGATATCGTTACTTATATTTTCCAGGTTGATATAATACGGCATATTATCGTTACCCGTTTGAATAAACTTTGACCATAAATCTTTGGGGACATCATCGATAGCTCTGATTTTTTGCGCAGTGAATATAATGGTGTAAATACCATCATTATCGAGGTCGGAATATTTGAACGGCAACATGCGATTAAGTATGTATTGTGAGCTACTGTCCTCTACCGTTCCTGTGAATTTGATAAAACCACTCCCATTTCGGTAGAAGAAAATCGAAGTATTTGCTTGTAACTCAATAGCGTGGAGTGGGGCAGTTTCTTTCTTTAGATAGAGTTCGGAATGGCATTTAAATGTGACTTGAGACAGTGAAAGATAAATCCATACCAACGCAACCATGGTTAATATTATCAATAATATAATGGTAAGATGTTTTTTCTTCACACCTAAA
>NZ_JAZGQA010000190.1:0-7902 GCF_048593855.1 Yersinia sp. 2542 StPb PI | reverse complement strand
GCATCCTGATGAGCTGACTCAAGTCAGTGATTCGGGTAAGAGCGCGCAGCTAACACCCCTGCGGCTTCAAGGACACAGGGGAAATTAATGTAACTGCAACTGCTGCGCAGGCTGGCTTGGCTCTTTGTCGACGATATATAGATGGGATAATGTGTTGCTGCGAAAAGGGATCACTTGGGTACGGCCATCTAATTGCACAATTTGGTAGAACTGCGGCAGGTTAAAGTTAATAAAGCTGGAGCCGTAGGTAAAACGGTCGTGAGACGATGAATAAAAACGGCTGACATCTCGCACCAACTCCTCTTTACTGCCCTCGCAGTGGTGATAAACCTCAACGCGGTTTGATTCATCCAAAATATAAATGTTAAAGCCTTTTTCATCTGCGGTGCCTTCGAAGAAGAACTGAATGATCCCTTCGCTGGCAAAACCGTCCACCACTGGCGGCAGATGAATTTGATCGGTTTCTACCTGAATCGATAGCCCATGCAGTTTGTTATTAGAAATCGCACCGTAAAATTCGACCGCATTTTCCAATTTTTGAACGGAAACACTCAGGCGTTCAAAGAACAAACCCCAGGTCTGGCCGGAAACTCGTACCGCTTTAAAACGGCCTGGTTCCTGACGGGTACTGGATAAGCGCAACTCAATACACTCGGAAACCAACTGCTGAATGCGGGTACGAATCAAACCACGCAAATGCTGGCTGTAACAGAACACATCCACTGACTCCGGCGGTGCCGCATCCTGATGCATTTTGCCTAAAATGGTTTTCAATGCTTCCAACACCGCCTGCTCACCACTGAAATGCAAGGTTCGCACTTCATTCCAGGAGTTGCGGTACAGCAAATCGATACTGCCCACCAGACACTGCTGCTGCTCGCCAAAACTGAATACATCCAGTTTACGGAAATCAAAATGCACCACCTGATTGCGGAAAGCCGCTGTCGGGTCATGCTCTAAATTGACGATAATCGCCAAATGGCGAATCTCACACGGGCTATAGAGTGCTTTAGGTGTCGGTGCAGGCAAGCGCAACGGGAAGTGGTGAGAGATATCCGTCACCAATTCTTGCAATTTCACCGTATCGCACAGATTGGCGCTTTTAATATGTAGCCGTGTCTTGCTGGTCAACAGGCCGTTGAAATAGGCCCAGGACACCAGTTTGTTCAGGTAACGGTTATATTCCAGCGGCTGGTGACTCACAATCGCATCCATAGAGGGCGCTTGATTATATAAGTACCAACCCGCGCGGTTAGCACGGCCTGCCGGAACATGAATGAAAGTCAGATGTTCTTCCGATAAATCCGGTGAAATTTGCGGGTTAACCAGCGTCACTTTGCCAGGTAAAGCTTCAAATGCCGCGTACAGTTTACGGGTCAAAACGCCGATATCCTGCGGACTGGCACTGACACTCAGATTGTTGCGCCGCGCGAAACGGATCAAATTGCGATAACTCTGCATCATCGCATCCAACAGCTCGTTATGCGCTTCACGTACCCGCTCAATCTTCCAGTTAGCACGGTTATCCAGCACCGCCAAACTCTCGTCACTCCAGCCCCATTCACTGACCAGTTGGCTGAGGATTTCACGCCGCCAGCCGACACTCGCCGGGCTACGGGACAGTTTTTCGCACACTTTCAGATAGAAACAACGCCGCACCAAATTCAGACGGGTGGTGTCATTGATTTGGGTCAGATAGCGAGTGACGCGATCAAGCATCATGCAATAAGCATCAAGACCGAAAGCCACAATTTCACCGGCATGCAGGCGCTGTTTGATCTCCATCGCCAGCAATTGAGAATTGGGGTATTCCCACGAATACGCTTCCAGCAATAAGGTTTTCAGCACCGCCTTATAGGGCGAATCGATACTTTTATACAATTGCCACAAACTGGCACCGAAATACTCTTCGGCTGACAGGGTGCTCAAACCGCCCAAATCCAGCCACTCATTCGGTGTTAATACGCCCTGCGCATAGAGCGACAGTACGTAATCGTCATAATTATTTTCTTCTTCGACCGGAACCATATTCCACAGAATACGTTTCCCTGCCAGACGAACCGCGCTGCGGTAAAACTCATCCAGCAATAATATGTGTTGGGTTGAACCGCAATCTTCGCCCCCCAAGCTGCCACTGGCATTATGGCGGAAACGGTTTTCATCTATCAGGAAGAAGCTGACTTCAACACCCATTGATGCAGCCCATTTTTCCAGCAGACTGCATTTTTGTTGCAAGCGGTTACGCTCTTCAGAATCGAGCCAGGCCTGATGGCACACCCAAACATCAAGATCTGAAGTATGGCATTGCCCAATAGAGGAAGTGCTACCCATAGAATAGACGCCGGTAATCGGCAGTTCGCCGCCGACACTCTGTTGCAAAGGTTCGCCCCACTTGGCTTCAACCTCAGACAGATAATCCTGTTGCGTTTCATTGGACGTAAAAAGGCAGACGCCATGGGGAACGTTACCATCAAGGTAACCCGGCATCAGTGGATGATGATAATGTAGTAGGGTCGGTAGCAGACTGTAGACCTTTTGGAAGGCTGGCCCCATAGCCGCCAAGGCGCGATCGACTCGTAATTGGTTGATCGCATCCAGTCGCTGTTTCAGTGTCTCGATGTAGAGGTACAAGACGTCTCGCCTGGTTATTCCGGTGCTTAGAATTGTTCCGGTGCTTAGAAAAAAACCCGCGTCCCAGATTCGTTTATTACTTTTTTTGACTTTCAGCGAAAAATGTACTTTTTGTTGTACTGACCAAAAAACATTTTGTTTGAAGACATTTTGTTTGAATAACAATTAACGAATTATTGCTGGAAACGTGATCAATCTAACACCTTGCCGATTGACCGTAAAGCTATCCCTACAATTGTAATGTCTATCTATACCTTTCTTAGCTGACATTCACAGGTAGGTTGGCTGATAACGACGCCGTGGTATTAAGGAAGAAGTTATCCCGCCATGTATTTGTTACAATAGCTGCTTTCTTGTGCTCTTATCCGTCGTCTTCATGTGGCTATCGCACTGACAGCATTCACTGGTCAATGATAGGATGGGCCGCAAAATATAAAACGGTAACAAGCAATGTTAGACAAAATTATTCGAATTGCCACGCGACAAAGCCCGCTCGCCTTATGGCAAGCACATTATGTTCAACATTTACTGCAAGCCAATCATCCCGGCTTGCAGGTTGAGTTGGTCCCAATGGTTACCCGTGGGGACATCATTCTGGATACCCCACTGGCAAAAGTCGGTGGTAAAGGCTTGTTCGTCAAAGAGTTAGAGCTGGCCCTACTGGAAGATCGCGCGGATATCGCCGTCCACTCCATGAAAGATGTGCCCATCGCCTTCCCTGAGGGCTTGGGTCTGGTCACCATTTGTGAACGCGATGATCCACGTGATGCTTTTGTAGCGCCACATTTTGCTCATCTCGATGATTTACCTGCGGGCAGCATCGTCGGCACCTCCAGCCTGCGTCGCCAGTGCCAATTGCGCGAGCGTCGCCCGGACCTGATTATCCGCGACCTGCGGGGTAATGTAGGCACTCGCCTTGCCAAGCTTGATAACGGCGATTACCACGCGATTATACTGGCGGTTGCGGGCCTCAATCGCCTGGGGCTGGCATCGCGGATTCGCTACGCCATGCCCGCCGAGGAGTCGTTACCGGCTGTCGGTCAGGGTGCCGTCGGCATTGAATGCCGCCTGGATGACGATTTTACCCGCCAACTGCTGGCACCACTCAATCATCGTGCCACCGAGCTGCGAGTATGTGCCGAGCGAGCCATGAACACCCGTCTCGAAGGAGGCTGTCAGGTGCCGATCGGCAGCTATGCTGAGTTAGAAGGCAACACGCTGTGGCTCCGTGGATTAGTCGGTGCGCCGGATGGCAGTGAGATCATTCGCGGTGAGCGCCGAGGACCGGCGGAGAATGCAGAGCAAATGGGGATTGAGCTGGCCGATGAGTTACTATCACGTGGTGCGCGCGCAATATTGGCCGATGTTTATCAGGATACCCCCCCACTATGACCATTTTGGTAACCCGTCCATCTCCTGCTGGAGAGCAGTTAGTCAGTCGCCTGCGTGCGCTGGGCCGGGTTGCCTATCATGCGCCATTGATTGATTTCTCTCCGGGGGTAGATCTGCCTAAATTACCGGCATTGCTCCAAGAGATGCAAGCTGGTGATCTGGTATTTGCGTTATCACAGAATGCTATCCGCTACGCTAACCCACTGTTAAAAAGAAATAACCTGTTATGGCCAGCACAGTTATCTTATTATGCTATTGGCCGTACCACCGCATTGGCATTGCATACTGCCAGCCGTTTGCATGTCACCTTCCCCCCGATGGGGGAGACCAGCGAGATGCTGTTATCATTACCAGACCTGCAAACACTGTCCGGTAAAAAGGTGTTGTTACTGCGCGGTAATGGCGGGCGGGAACTGCTAGGCGAAAGTCTGGCACAGCGAGGCGCGGCAATTACCTACTGTGAATGTTATCAACGCAGCCCCATCTTTTATGATGGCAGTGAGCAAAGTGCGCATTGGCAACGTGCGGGGGTCAATATTCTGGTAGTGACCAGCGGCGAAATGTTACAACAGATCTATACTTTAGTTCCTGATTACTATCGTTCTTCGTGGCTGCTACGCTGCCGCCTGGTTGTAGTGAGTGAGCGTTTGGCTGCCCTGGCCGCCCAAATGGGCTGGCGTGATACCCGGGTGGCAGAAAATGCGGATAATGACGCGCTGATCCGCGCGCTACAAGACTTTCAATAAACCTGAAACCTGACTATGGGATGCCCAATATGACGGAACAAAATACCCCATCCGCACCAGTGGAAGAGACAACCACTGCGGTTGAGAGGCACCAACAGCCAGAACCTGAAGGCCGCCGGGAGAAACGAACCGGCCCAATTCTGGGTGCCATTGCTATTGCATTGGCTATCGCGCTGGGTGCCGGGCTTTATTATCACGGACAGCAGCAGGCTCAGTTACAAGATGTGGCGAATATCGCGCTACAAGAACAGTTGGCTGAACTAAAACAGAGCCAATTGCAGGAAAAACAGCAGCTTGAGTCATTACTACAACAGCAAGGCAAAGCGCTGGAAGCAGCAGATCGTCAGCAAACCTCGCTGATCCGCCAACTTAACGAATTACAGGAAAAAGTCGCCACTATTTCGGGTAGCGATGCCAAAACATGGCTACTGGCACAGGCGGATTTTCTGGTGAAAATGGCTGGGCGCAAACTGTGGAGTGATCAGGATGTCGCCACCGCAGCGACTTTACTGAAAAGTGCCGATGCCAGTCTGGCTGACATGAATGACCCAAGTCTTATCGACGTACGCCGCGCACTCACCGAGGACATCAGTACCCTTTCAGCGGTAAGCCAGGTGGATTTTGACGGCATTATCCTCAAACTGAATCAGCTGTCGAATCAGGTGGATAATCTACGTTTGGCTGATAACAATACCGATGATTCGCCGATGGATGCCGATAGCGATGAGCTATCCAGTTCATTAGCCGAATGGCGTCAGAATCTAACCAAAAGCTGGCACAGCTTTATGTCTGATTTTATTACTATCCGCCGCCGTGATAGCAGCGCAGAGCCACTGCTGGCACCGAATCAGGATGTTTATTTACGCGAGAATATTCGCTCCCGCTTGCTGGTCGCGGCTCAGGCAGTCCCTCGCCATCAAGACGAAGTGTACAAACAGTCACTGGAGACTATCTCCACTTGGGTTCGCGCTTATTTCGATGTGAATGACCCGAGCACCAAAGCTTTTCTGGATGAGCTAGAGAGCCTGAGTCAACAGTCAATCTCAATGGACGTACCTGATCAATTGAAGAGCCAGCCAATGCTGGAAAAATTGATGCAAACCCGGGTTCGTAACTTACTGGCACAACCGCCAGTTGCCGCTCAGGGGGAATAAGTATGCTGCGAGTTTTACTGTTATTCCTTATCCTGACCGCCGGCATCGTCCTCGGCCCCATGTTGGCTGGGCACCAAGGCTATGTATTGATTCAAACTGACAACTATAACGTTGAGACCAGCGTGACCGGTCTGGTGATTATATTGGTGCTGGTATTGGTCGCGTTCCTTATCATTGAATGGATACTGCGCCGTATTTTCCGCACCGGTGCCCGTACCCGTGGTTGGTTTATGGGCCGCAAACGCACCCGCGCTCGTAAGCAAACCAAAGCTGCATTGATCAAACTAGCCGAAGGGGATTTCAAGCAGGTTGAAAAGTTGCTCACCCGTAATGCCGATCATGCTGAACAACCGATGGTAAACTACCTGCTGGCTGCGGAAGCTGCCCAACAGCGTGGCGATGAATTCCGTACCAATCAATATCTGGAACGAGCAGCAGAAGTTGCTGATACAGATCAGTTGCCGGTAGATATCACCCGAGTGCGCATTCAACTGGCGCAAGGCCACGTTCATGCGGCCCGCCATGGAGTGGATCGTTTATTGGATCAAGCCCCACGTCACCCAGAAGTGCTGCGTCTGGCTGAACAGGCTTTCCTGCGTACCGGTGCTTACAGTTCATTGCTGGAAATTTTACCCGCGATGAGCAAAGTGCAGGTCCATACACCAGAAGAAATCGCCGCATTGGAGCAGCAAGCTTATATTGGCATGATGAATCAATGTATGGCGGAAGAAGGCAGTGATGGTCTGAAACGCTGGTGGAAAGATCAAAGCCGAAAAGTCCGCAATGAGATCCCGCTGCAAGTCGCACTGGCAGAACATCTAATTGAGTGTGACGATCATGATGTCGCCCAGCAAATCATTCTGGATGGCCTGAAGCGTCAGTATGATGAGCGCTTAGTACTCCTGATCCCACGCTTAAAATCAGGTAACCCAGAGCCGCTGGAGAAAGCATTGCGCCAGCACATCAAGCAGCATGGCGCGACCCCGCTACTTAATAGCACCTTGGGCCAACTCATGCTAAAACACGGTGAATGGGAGAAGGCCCACGAAGCCTTTAAAGCAGCGCTTGAGCAGCGTCCAGACGGTTATGACTATGCATGGTTAGCTGATGCCCTGGATAAACTGCATCGCCCTGAAGATGCAGCGCAGGCGCGTCGTGAGGGGCTACTGTTGACCTTGCGGCAGAATGGGGAATCGCTCTGACCATTAGCAAAACAGCAATCTAAAGGCTCCTACGGGGCCTTTTTTCTGCTCCTGATTCGGGGAACAAATCTGTCGGGAGCAGATTTGAACGCTGCTTGCAGCGGCCTCAACGAAGCGAGGCCCACGGATGGACCGAGTAACTAGCACAGCTAACAACCCTGCGGCTTCAAGTAGCAAAGAGTACCCAAAGTAATTGGAGTTGCAGGTAGGCAGCCAGCAAACGCATCCCGATGAGCTGACTCAAGTCAGTGACTCGGGGAACAAATCTGTCGGGAGCAGATTTGAACGCTGCTTGCAGCGGCCTCAACGAGGCGAGGCCCACGGATGGGCCGAGTAACTAGCGCAGCTAACAACCCTGCGGCTTCAAGTACGAAGGGTATGCAAAAAAAAACGCTTGCCGGAAAGGCAAGCGTCTAAAATTTTCAGGTCTACAGACAACAATGTCGGCGCCTCACTCAACGTTATGCCCGGTATGTGATGAAGATATTCGACATCGTTTACATGGACAATAGGCACCCTAAAATCGGCTCTGCATCATCTCTGGGTTTATGAAGCTAATTTGGCTATAACACCACGCTATCATAATAAGTGAGATGAGCATCTACAGGGTAGATATTGCACTTAGCGTGCCAACTCCATCTAACCGAGAGCAATTTCATCTAATTACCCGCGAGTAAGCGTTTAATCAACTGATAAATAATAAATTTATTTTCATCCTAATAGATGGTGCGATACAACGCACCAGCCATAGCGCGACCAATACTGTCTAAGTGATCT
>NZ_JAZGQA010000018.1:0-36468 GCF_048593855.1 Yersinia sp. 2542 StPb PI | reverse complement strand
GTAATTGTTATATTTCCGTCATGAAAGGGTGTCATGTTTGTTTGCGAACAAAAACTGATTTATTTCGCTCACTTGTCCACAGTAATTCATTGATGTGAGCCATACGGATTTATTCAGGGGCCAATATGTTTAATAAAATCATTCGTAAGACATCGCTTGGTATTGCGCTGACATTGGCATTTAGTGCCAATGCGATGGCAGTGACTGAAATTCCTTTTTGGCATTCGATGGAAGGGGAGTTAGGTGTCGAGGTTAATTCATTAGCTGACCGATTTAACCAGTCCCATAGCGACTATAAAATCGTACCCGTATATAAAGGGAACTACGAACAGAGCCTGGCGGCAGGGATAGCAGCTTTTCGCTCGGGTAAAGCCCCCGCAATCTTGCAGGTGTATGAAGTGGGCACTGCCACCATGATGGCCAGCAAAGCGATTAAGCCAGTATTCCAAGTATTTAAAGATGCCAATATCAAATTTGATGAATCGGTGTTCGTGCCAACAGTCGCCGGTTATTACACCGATGCCAAGACTGGCCACTTATTATCTCAACCATTTAACAGTTCCACTCCCGTGTTGTATTACAACAAAGATGCCTTTAAGAAAGCAGGTTTGAACCCGGATCAACCACCAAAAACATGGCAGGAATTGGCGGCCGATACTGCAAAACTGCGCGCAGCGGGTTCAAGCTGTGGGTACGCCAGCGGCTGGCAGGGTTGGATTCAAATTGAAAACTTCAGTGCATGGCACGGTCAACCCATTGCCAGCCGGAATAATGGTTTTGATGGCACCGATGCGGTACTGGAATTCAATAAACCAGTACAGGTTAAGCATATCCAGTTGCTGTCAGATATGAATAAAAAAGGTGATTTCACCTATTTTGGCCGCAAAGATGAGTCAACGGCCAAGTTCTATAACGGTGATTGTGCCATTACTACGGCCTCTTCCGGTTCACTTGCTGATATCCGCCATTACGCCAAATTTAACTATGGCGTTGGCATGATGCCTTACGATGCTGACGAGAAAAATGCACCACAAAACGCCATTATCGGCGGTGCCAGTCTGTGGGTGATGGATGGCAAAGATAAAGACACTTACAAAGGTGTCGCTGAATTCCTGCAATACTTGGCTCAACCAGAAATTGCTGCCGAATGGCATCAGAAGACGGGGTACCTGCCAATCACGACGGCAGCCTATGAGCTGACCAAACAGCAAGGTTTCTATGATAAGAACCCAGGTGCTGACGTGGCGACTCGCCAGATGTTGAACAAACCACCATTGCCGTACACCAAAGGCTTGCGTCTGGGCAACATGCCACAGATCCGTACCGTGGTAGATGAAGAGCTGGAAGGGGTGTGGACCGGTAAGAAAACAGCTCAAGAAGCGTTGGATAGCGCCGTTAAACGTGGTGATGTGTTACTACGCCGCTTTGAACAAGCTAATCAATAAGGTTATTTGGCTACTCTACTTGCCAGTTTGGGTGCACTGTTCGCACCCAAACTGCCTGCGCCAATAACGCCAACCAATAGTGCTGTGCGGTATTAAATTAGGGCGTCACGTTTTCAATTAGCACGCTGGTGTAATCAATATCACGTCTGATAAACGGTTAATTTTATGTCATCTTCCCGTCCCGGTTTCTCCTGTAGTTGGTTGCCTTACCTGTTGGTATTGCCCCAACTGGCCATTACCGCTGTTTTCTTCCTGTGGCCTGCCGGTGAGGCGCTGTGGTACTCGGTACAAATGTTGGACCCTTTTGGTCTCTCCAATAAATTTGTCGGGCTGAGTAACTTTATTCAGCTTTTTCAGGATGAATACTATTTGGCTTCGTTTTATACCACGCTGATTTTTAGCTCGTTGGTGGCTGGTATTGGTTTGATTGTTTCGCTGTTTCTGGCCGCCATGGTGGATTACGTTCTGCGCGGCAGTCGTATCTATCAAACCTTAATGATTCTGCCGTATGCGGTGGCCCCTGCTGTCGCTGCTGTATTGTGGATTTTCCTGTTCAATCCGGGGCTGGGGTTGATAACACATTTCCTTGCCACATTGGGTTACAACTGGAACCACGCGCAAAACAGCGGGCAGGCCATGTTCTTGGTGGTGTTGGCTTCAGTATGGAAGCAAATCAGTTATAACTTCCTGTTTTTCCTTGCCGCGCTGCAATCCATTCCCCGCTCATTGGTTGAAGCCGCTGCTATTGACGGCGCCGGACCAGTACGCCGCTTCTTTAATCTGGTGCTGCCGCTGATTTCACCGGTCAGTTTCTTCCTGCTGGTGGTGAATCTGGTCTATGCCTTCTTCGATACTTTCCCCGTTATCGATGCGGCGACGGGCGGTGGGCCGATGCAAGCCACGACGACCCTGATTTATAAAATTTATCGCGAAGGCTTTGCTGGTCTGGACTTATCTAGCTCTGCCGCTCAGTCGGTGGTGCTGATGTTACTGGTGATTGGCCTGACGGTTATCCAGTTCCGTTTTGTTGAACGTAAGGTGCGTTACCAATGATTGAGAATCGTCGTGGGCTGGACATTTTTTGTCACGTCATGCTGATTATCGGCGTGTTACTGATCCTGTTCCCACTGTATGTGGCTTTTGTTGCCGCGTCGCTGGATGACACTCAAGTGTTTCAGGTACCGATGACCCTGATCCCCGGGCCCTATTTGTGGCAGAACATTAGCCACATCTGGCATGTCGGGGTGGGGAATAACAGTGCGCCTTTCGGGCTGATGCTGTTTAACAGTTTCGTGATGGCGTTTGCGATTACTGTTGGCAAAATCACCGTGTCGATGTTGTCTGCTTATGCCATCGTTTACTTTCGCTTCCCGCTACGTAACCTGTTTTTTTGGTTGATTTTCCTGACCCTGATGCTGCCGGTGGAAGTGCGTATTTTCCCAACAATTCAGGTGATTGCGAACCTGAATATGCTCGACAGTTATACCGGGTTGACCCTGCCGCTGATGGCGTCAGCCACCGCAACCTTCTTATTCCGCCAGTTCTTTATGACCCTGCCCGATGAGCTATTGGAAGCGGCGCGCATTGACGGTGCCGGGGCGATGCGCTTTTTTTGGGATATCGTATTGCCACTATCTAAAACCAATTTGGCCGCGCTGTTTGTGATCACTTTTATCTATGGTTGGAACCAATATCTTTGGCCAATTCTGATTACCAGCGATGCCTCTATGGGCACCGCGGTGGCTGGGATAAGGAGCATGATCTCTAGCTCAGGTGCGCCAACTCAATGGAATCAGGTGATGGCAGCGATGATCCTGACTTTAATTCCACCGGTCGCGGTGGTCCTTCTGATGCAGCGTTGGTTTGTACGCGGCCTGGTAGACAGTGAGAAGTAATCTGATATGGCATGTTTAAAACTTCAGGCAGTAACCAAATCTTATGACGGCGTCACGCCAGTGATTAAACAAATTGATTTAGATGTCGCCGACGGTGAATTCATCGTGATGGTTGGCCCCTCTGGCTGTGGTAAATCGACGCTGCTGCGTATGGTTGCTGGATTGGAGCGCACCACCAGTGGTGATATCTATATTGATAATCAGCGGGTTACCCATCTGGAACCCAAAGATCGTGGCATCGCGATGGTGTTTCAGAACTACGCGCTGTATCCCCACATGAGTGTGTTCGACAACATGGCTTATGGCCTGAAAATTCGTGGTTTTGGCAAAGAGCAGATCCGCCAGCGAGTGGATGAAGCCGCACGTATTCTGGAACTGCAACCGCTACTAAAACGTAAACCGCGTGAACTATCTGGCGGCCAGCGGCAGCGGGTGGCAATGGGGCGGGCCATTGTGCGTGAACCGGCGGTTTTCTTGTTTGATGAGCCACTTTCCAATCTGGATGCCAAACTGCGGGTGCAGATGCGCCTTGAGCTGCAACAGTTGCACCGCCGACTAAAAACCACCAGTCTATATGTGACCCATGATCAGGTTGAGGCGATGACATTGGCTCAGCGGGTGATTGTGATGAATAAAGGGGTTGCCGAACAAATTGGTACGCCAAGCGAGGTTTACCAACGGCCAGCGACACTGTTTGTGGCCAGTTTTATCGGCTCGCCTGCGATGAATTTGTTAGCCGGAACCGTCAGCCCGGATGGCGGCGGGTTTATTTTATCTGATGGCCTAACTCTGCCGTTGGAACAGCCTCGGCCACAATGGGCGGATCGGCGCTTGACCCTCGGCATTCGCCCGGAGCATATTCAGCAGGCAACTTCGGCGCAGGGTATACCGATGCCACTATTGACGCTGGAATTGTTGGGTGCAGATAATCTGGCACATGGTCAGTGGGGTGGACAGAGTGTTATTGCCCGCCTATCCCACGAGGAAATGCCTGCGGTGGGTAGTACATTACATTTATATTTACCGCCAACGGCGCTGCACTTTTTTGATTCAGATAGCGGACTACGGATGGAATCATGAGTAAAAACTGGCCTTACCCTTCGATCGTCGCTCACCGCGGTGGTGGTTCACTGGCACCGGAAAACACCTTAGCAGCCATTGATGTTGGCGCTCGTTATGGCCACAAGATGATTGAGTTTGACGTTAAATTATCGCACGACGGCCAGATATTTCTATTGCATGACGATACGCTGGAACGCACCAGTAATGGCTGGGGAGTTGCCGGTGATTTGTCATGGGAAAACCTTTTTCAGTTAGATGCCGGAGACTGGTATAGCACAGCATTTCGTGGTGAGCGCCTGCCTCTTTTATCCGAAGTGGCAGCTCGCTGTGCACAGCATGATATGGCCGCTAATATCGAGATTAAACCCACCACTGGCACTGAAATAGCCACTGGCCGAGCTATTGCACTGGCTGCCCGCTTGTTGTGGCAAGGTCAGGCGATACCGCCGTTATTGTCCTCTTTTTCGTTTGATGCATTAGCAGCAGCCCAACAGGCCGCACCTGAGCTGCCACGTGGTTTATTGTTGGATAAATGGGATGACAACTGGCAGGCGATGACCCGTCAGTTGGATTGTGTCTCTTTGCACATTAACCACAAACAGTTGACCGCGGAGCGAGTAGCGTTACTCAAAGCCGCCGGGCTGCGTATTTTGGTCTATACCGTCAACCAACCGGCGCGTGCGCAGGAATTGTTAAAGTGGGGCGTTGACTGTATCTGTACTGACCGTATAGATTTGATATGCCCTCGTTCTTGAAGCTACAGGGGTGTTAGCTTGCCGCCTACCTGTAACTCCAATGACTTTGATATAAATAAAACAGGAAACAGAGTAGGTCAGCCATTCTTACATTTACGGGCTGGTCTGGCCCGGCTTGACAGGAAGTGAACCATGCCCGCCTTTGTTATTTCGCTTTGGCACCAGATTGTGTTGTCTTCACCGTTATTTGTGCTGCTTGCGCTGGGTTACTGTTTGGTACGATTTGGTAAATGGCCCTCTACCATAACGGATGGCCTGACCCGCTTTGTTTTCTCCCTCGCATTGCCCGCTATGCTGTTTCGTATGATGTGCGATTTCTCTGAGCGCCCAGCGGTGGATGCACGCCTGCTGATTGCCTTTTTTGGTAGTTGTCTGGTGGTGTTTGTTATCGGGCGGATTGTTGCCAGCCGGATATTTCATCTGGATGGCGTGTCCGGTTCCGTTTTTGCCCTCGGCGGCATTTTCTCTAATAACGTGATGCTGGGCCTGCCTATTGCCACCATTATGTTGGGGGAGAAATCTATCCCAGCAGTGGCGCTGGTTTTGGTGTTTAACGGCCTGATCCTCTGGACATTAGTCACCATCTCGGTGGAGTGGGCGCGCAATGGCTCGCCAACACTGGAGGGCTTTGCGAAAACTGCCCGTAGCGTGCTGACTAACCCTCTGATTATAGGAATCATTTCTGGCACTTTATTCAGCCTGACTGGTCTGCAATTACCGCAGTTTATTGATCAACCTGTAACCATGTTAGGGCAGGTAGCACCGCCGTTGTCGCTGATTGTATTGGGAATGGGGCTGGCGGAATATCGCGTCACGGAAGGCTGGCAAATCAGCAGTGCGATCTGTTTTCTCAAATTGATTGTTCAGCCGATGGTGATTTGGGCATTGGCATGGGCGATGGGCCTGCCAACGCTGGAAACGCAGGTGGTGGTATTACTGGGGTCAATGGCTACCGGCGTGAATGTGTATCTGATGTCACGCCAGTTTAATGTACTGACTGGCCCCGCCGCCGCCAGTTTGGTGATGTCTACAGTGCTTGCCGCGGTCACAACACCGTTAATCCTGACCATTATTGGCGTGGGAATGTAACTCTTAGGTGATTATTGGAATAGTACCTGACATGAAGATAGTTCGACTGGGTTAAATACGAGCAGATGTAAACCTAGTTTGTGCAAAGTTGCGTTGTGGCTTCCGCTACAATTGCACTTTATCTTCTCAATGAGCCAAACTATCGTGTTGTTACTGGTCGTTACCACCATTTTATGGGCATTTTCATTTAGCCTGATTGGCGAATATCTGGCAGGACAGGTGGATAGTTGGTTCTCTGTGCTAATGCGGGTTGGGCTAGCCGCGCTGGTCTTTTTGCCGTTCTTGCGCTGGAAAAACATCCACTGGCGGGTGATCCTGCTGTACATGGCTGTGGGTTCAATTCAGTTAGGTATCATGTACTTGTTCAGCTTCCGTGCCTATCTCTACCTGACGGTACCGGAATTCTTGCTGTTCACGGTGATGACCCCGCTGTATGTCACTTTGATCTATGATTTACTGCGCCGCCAGCGCTTGCGCTGGGGCTATGCTCTGAGTGCGTTACTGGCAGTAGTCGGGGCGGCTATCATTCGCTACGACCATTTGAGCGAGCATTTTTGGTGGGGGTTGCTGCTGGTTCAGGCGGCAAACCTCTGTTTTGCCATCGGACAAGTGGGCTACAAACGCTTGATGGAAGTCCACCCGATCCCACAGCATGTGGCATTCTCATGGTTCTATATTGGTGCTTTCGCCGTCGCGGTTGTTGCCTGGTTTGCCTTTGGTAACCCACAAAAACTACCCACGACGCAATTGCAGTGGGGCGTGTTGGTGTGGCTGGGCATCGGGGCTTCTGCGTTAGGTTATTTCATGTGGAACTATGGCGCGACACAAGTCGATGCTGGCACCTTGGGGATCATGAATAACGTGCATGTTCCGGCTGGGCTGCTGGTGAATCTGGCGATTTGGCAAGAAAAGCCCCATTGGCCCAGTTTTATCATTGGGGCAATTGTGATAATGGCTTCGCTATGGGTACACCGGCATTGGGTCGCTCCGCATTCTTTACAAACGGCAGACTCTCGCAAGCGTGTTGCCGGGCCGAACGAATAAAAGCTTCAGTAACCGGTTGGCGCTGCTCTCCATCACGGACGGCCGCGTATAACCGGCTCCATAAACCATTTC
Organism: Yersinia sp. 2542 StPb PI; assembly: GCF_048593855.1. Lineage (NCBI taxonomy): Bacteria > Pseudomonadati > Pseudomonadota > Gammaproteobacteria > Enterobacterales > Yersiniaceae > Yersinia > Yersinia sp. 2542 StPb PI. The sequence goes on along the minus strand of NZ_JAZGQA010000018.1, from coordinate 29,106 downwards.
CCAGTGTTTTAGTGACGACCAATCCCTGACGTTCGAAACTCTCTACCACCCAATGTGGTAGGGCGGCGATCCCCATGCGTGCTGACACCATTTGAATCAGTAGCAAAGTATTATCCACATTCTTCAGCGGCGGATTTACCCCCGCGGGTTGCAGGAAATGCCGCCAGACATCTAACCGTTGCCGCTGTACCGGATAAATCATTAACACTTCTTGCGCTAAATCTTCCGGCTCGATGCGGGCCTTATTGGCTAATGGGTGGTCTGGGGCCAGCACCAGACGCACCTCAAAATCAAACATTGGCGAATAGTGCAGACCACTGCGCGGCAAGATATCTGATGTCAGCACCAGATCCAGCTCCCCTTGCTGCAAGGCGGGTTGAGGATCGAAAGTCACGCCTGATTGGAAGTCCATCGCCACTTGCGGCCAGTTTTTGTGGAAGTTATCCAAGGCAGGTGCCAGCCACTGAATACAGCTATGGCATTCGATGGCGATGCGCAGCGCAGTTTGGTGCGGCTCATTGCAGGTTTGCAGTGCCTGTTTAATTTGTGGCAGCACTTGTTCTGCGAGTTGTAACAAGATCTCTCCCTGCGTAGTGAAACGTAGCGGCTGGCTTTTACGCACAAACAGACGGTAACCCAGACGTTGTTCCAGATCGCTGAATTGATGAGACAAGGCCGATTGGGTCTGATGAAGTTGCGTTGCCGCCGCCGCCAGCGAGCCGGTATTACGCAAAGCTTGCAGGGTGCGTAAGTGTTTCAGTTCGATCATGAGAGTCCTTCACAGTGACAGTGAACAAAATGCGCTTGTGGATTATACAGTACCTGCTGATTATGGATGTGTAAACATCTGGATGGCTAAATGGGAAATATGACGATGACAATTTTAAATCACACACTGGGTTTTCCGCGTGTAGGTCTGAAACGTGAACTGAAAAAAGCACAAGAAAGTTACTGGGCAGGCAACTCCACGCAAGAAGAACTGCTCAATGTGGGTCGTGAATTGCGCGCCCGCCATTGGCAACAGCAGCAGCAAGCAGGTATTGATTTGGTGTCGGTCGGTGACTTCGCGTGGTATGACCATGTATTGACCACCAGCCTGCTGTTGGGCAATGTCCCAGAGCGCCATCAAAATACGGATGGTTCTATTGATTTGGATACGCTCTTCCGTATTGGCCGTGGCCGTGCACCAACCGGTAAGCCTGCGGCAGCGGCGGAAATGACTAAATGGTTTAACACCAATTATCACTACATGGTGCCAGAGTTCCAACTAGGTCAGCAGTTCAAACTGGGCTGGACTCAACTGCTGGATGAGGTGGACGAAGCGCTGGCATTAGGTCACAAAATCAAACCAGTATTGTTGGGCCCGGTAACGTATCTGTGGCTGGGTAAAGTTAAAGGCGAGCAGTTTGACCGCCTCTCTCTGCTGCAAGATATCCTCCCGGTGTACCAACAAGTGCTGGCTGAATTAGCGAAACGTGGTATTGAGTGGGTACAGATTGACGAACCTGCATTGGTACTGGAGTTACCACCAGAGTGGCTGGACGCTTATCAGTCGGCTTATCAGGCGCTGGAAGGCAAGGTTAAATTGTTGCTGACCACCTATTTCGACAGCATCGGCCATAACCTTGACGTTATCCGTGAGTTACCAGTGCAAGGTCTGCATGTTGATGTGGTTGCAGGCAAAGATGATATTGCTGTTCTGGATGCAAAATTGCCAACAGGGTGGCTGCTCTCGCTGGGGGTGATTAATGGCCGTAACGTGTGGCGTGCAGACCTTAGCAACTGGTTCGAACGCCTGCAACCACAGGCTAATAGCCGCCAACTCTGGCTGGGTAGCTCTTGCTCCTTATTACACAGCCCGATTGATTTAAGTGAAGAAACACGTCTTGATGCAGAAGTGAAAAGCTGGTTTGCCTTTGCGCTGCAAAAATGCGCTGAATTGGCATTATTAACACAAGCGTTAAACACGCCGAGCGAAGCCAAATTGGCCGAGCTGGCAGCGTACAGTGCACCGATCCGTGCCCGTCAATCTTCCAGCCGTGTACATAATACGCAGGTGGAACAACGTCTGGCGGCCATTACTGCGCAGGATATTGAACGCCAACTGCCTTATGAAGGCCGAGCTGAAGCGCAGCGTAAGCGCTTTAACTTACCAGCCTGGCCAACCACCACTATCGGCTCATTCCCGCAAACCACCGAGATCCGTGGTCTGCGTCTGGACTTCAAGCAAGGCCGTTTGGATGGAAAAAACTACCGCACCGGTATCAGCGAACATATCAAGCAAGCCATTGCTGAACAAGAGCGTTTAGGTCTGGACGTACTGGTTCATGGCGAAGCAGAACGTAATGATATGGTTGAATATTTTGGCGAACATCTGGATGGATTCATTTTTACCCAAAATGGTTGGGTGCAGAGTTACGGTTCCCGTTGTGTTAAGCCGCCGGTCATTATTGGTGACATCAGCCGCCCGCAAGCTATCACGGTTGAATGGGCCAAATATGCTCAATCGCTGACGGACAAACCAGTAAAAGGCATGTTGACCGGCCCGGTCACTATCCTGTGTTGGTCATTCCCGCGCGAAGATGTCAGCCGTGAAACCATCGCCAAACAGATTGCTCTGTCGCTGCGTGATGAAGTGGAAGATCTGGAGAAAGCCGGGATTGGCATCATCCAGATTGATGAGCCTGCGCTACGTGAAGGCTTACCTCTGCGCCGTGCCGATTGGCAAGCGTATCTACAATGGGCCGTCGATGCCTTTAAACTGAATGCGGCTGTCGCGCAGAATGACACCCAGATTCACACTCATATGTGTTATTGCGAGTTTAATGACATCATGGATTCCATTGCTGCGCTGGATGCCGATGTGATTACCATCGAAACCTCTCGCTCCGATATGGAATTGCTCGAATCATTCGAAGATTTTGCTTATCCGAATGAAATTGGGCCCGGCGTTTATGATATTCACTCACCGAATGTGCCAAGTGTGGAGTGGATTGAAGCATTACTACGTAAAGCCGCTCAACGTATCCCGGCAGAACGTTTGTGGGTTAACCCGGATTGTGGTTTGAAAACCCGTGGTTGGCCAGAAACCCGTCAGGCACTGGCAAACATGGTACTGGCTGCGCAGCGTTTGCGTGCAGAACAGCTCTGATGCTATCTCGGTCTAATCGTTAAATTCTGGGCGCATCTCGCGCCCTTTTTATTGCCGTTATTTCACGTCTTCAGATATGGGATTGGCGGCAACACCATGTTGATCAAACCAATCGAGCATCCGTTGCCAGCCATCCAGTGCGGATTCGGCGTGATAACTTGGGCGGTAGTCAGCATTAAAGGCATGCCCAGCATCTGGATAAACAATGATTTCTGCATCGGCATTTGCTGCACGCAATGCCTGACGCATAGTATCGATATGTTCTTGCGTAATACTGCCATCTTTGCCGCCATACAACCCTAGCACCGGAGCATTGAGATCAACCGCGACATCAACTGGAGATTTGGGTAACAGTAAGGTTTTTTCACCGACCAGTTTGCCATACCAAGCCACTGCCGCTTTTAACTGTGGGTTATGGGCCGCATACAACCACGCAATCCGCCCACCCCAGCAAAATCCGGTAATGGCCAGTTTACTGGTATCCCCACCATGGCGTGATGCCCAATGCGCCGCATGATCAAGATCCACCATAACCTGACGGTCTGGCACTTTACCCACCAGATTTTTCACTAATGCATTGATGTCATCATATTCTTTGGCATCGCCTTGGCGGAAGAACAGCTCAGGTGCAATGGCCAGATAACCCTGTTTCGCTAGTCTGCGGCAGATATCCTGAATATGCTCATGTACGCCAAAGATTTCTTGCACGACAATAACCACCGGATATGGCCCGTTTTGCTGGGCCGGTTTGGCAATATAGGCCGGTAATTCATCGCCCTGAGACGGAATGGTGGTTTCTGTGCAGTGAATACCTTGTTGATCGGTATGGCGGGTCGTCGAGGCCAGTGGGCCTACCGCAGAGGTGAAACCGCCTGCCGCCTGCCTGGGAGTCATAAGTTGATCAGTTTTCACTGTGGTCTCCTTGCGATATGAGAAAAAATTACCGAGTTGAATTACCCATTACTCCCTGATTTTTGCTATTGCCGAGTTTAACTATAGGTAATCTTTGAGATTAATGAGATCAGGTTTTTTGTAATTATAATTTTTGGTGATTCATATCTTGAATTTTATAATTCAGACAAATAGTTGATAGAGTTTAGCAATCGATAGAAGTTAACAATCGATAGAAGTTAGCAATTGATAGCAGAATATTGGTCTATCATTCTTGCTTATAGAGAAATATACCTTTCGTACCTGGCGTTGCAGTGGTGTTAGCTGCAACTGTAATCAGCTTGGGTATAATTGTCATTTTTCGCCAGCTTGGTCTAAAAAATAGTCTTAATTGCCATTAAATGTGATTTTAATCACATTTAAAATGTATCGTGTAATTCATTTCTTTTGGCAAAGTGACTGTCATCACGAAATAAGGTGGCGATTTTGAGTAAAGTATTTCTTTGCACCCCCCTACAACATCTCTCATGAAAGAGGACTCTCACACATGGCTAAATCTGACGTTTTTCACTTGGGCCTGACTAAAAATGATCTGCAAGGGGCGACTCTGGCTATCGTTCCGGGTGATCCACAGCGTGTTGAGAAAATCGCTAAATTGATGGATAACCCAGTACATTTGGCCTCTCATCGTGAATTTACTTCGTGGCGCGCCGAATTGGATGGCAAAGCAGTGATCGTCTGCTCAACGGGTATCGGTGGCCCATCGACTTCTATTGCGGTTGAAGAGCTGGCACAGCTTGGTGTACGGACTTTCCTACGTATTGGTACCACTGGTGCTATTCAGCCACATATTAATGTTGGTGATGTGTTGGTTACCACCGCCGCTGTGCGTTTAGACGGAGCCAGCCTGCATTTTGCGCCGATGGAGTTCCCAGCAGTGGCTGACTTTACCTGCACCACTGCATTAGTTAATGCTGCCAAATCAGTGGGGGCGACTACTCATATTGGTGTGACCGCCTCTTCCGATACCTTCTATCCGGGGCAGGAGCGTTATGACACCTTCTCTGGCCGTGTTGTCAGCCGTTTTAAAGGCTCCATGGAAGAATGGCAATCTATGGGCGTGATGAATTATGAAATGGAATCTGCAACCTTGCTCACCATGTGTGCCAGCCAGGGCTTGCGCGCCGGCATGGTCGCAGGGGTAATTGTAAACCGCACCCAGCAAGAGATCCCAAACGAAGAAACTATGAAAGCGACTGAAAGTGACGCGGTGAAAATTGTGGTAGAAGCCGCTCGTCATTTGATCTAGGCCCGCCGTCTGAGCTAATAGCGACGATTGGCGAGTCAACAAACCGTCTATTATCGGGTCAGCTTTCTGGCCCGTTTTTTATTTCTCCGCTTTATCTGGTAAGGTCATCACTCTTATAAAAAACAATAATAAGAGGAAAATATGACGAAAACTGCTCTATCCCATCCCTCCCTAATCGCACTTGATGGCGGTATTAATTTTCGTGACCTTGGCGGTAATCAGGCTGCTGATGGGCGGCGTATCAAGCGCGGATTGCTATTCCGCTCAGGTTCACTCGACCGCTTAAGTACCCGAGATTGTGATTTCCTCAGTAGTGGCTCCGTCGCTCAAATTCTTGATTATCGCGATGCTGATGAAGTTCAGGCCAAACCCGATGTGGTATGGCACGGAGCCAGTTATCATAATATTCCAGCCAATCCGTTGAGCAGTGAAGTCAACGCCAATTTGGAAAAGCTGACTAACGAGACATTAGCGGCATTTGATGCCCGTGGTTTTATGTTAGAGCTTTATCGCCGGCTGCCTTTTAATAATCAAGCCTATAAACAACTGGTTGGATTGTTGCAAAATTGCGCATCTTCGGAGCATGCTGCTGCGGGTGTGGTACAACATTGTGCTGTCGGGAAAGACCGTACTGGTATTGGTTCTGCACTGGTGTTATTTGCCTTGGGTGCCGATGAATCGACGGTATTGGAAGATTATCTGTTGACTGAAACCACTCTGGCCCCTTTTCGTGAACATATGCTGGCAGAGTTGGCACTCAAACTGAATGACCAAGCGTTAGGACAATTCGCTTTTGTCTTATCGGCCAAAGAAGAGTTTATTCAAACGGCTCTGCGTAGCATTGAAGAGCGTTATAGTAGCCGTGAGCACTGGCTGCAACAGGAGTTTGGTCTTGGTAGCGCTGAGCGCGAAAAGTTACAGTCCTATTTTTTAGAGTAGTGGTTTATCTACCCGGAATATTTCTGATCTTTATGGTATTGAGTCACCACTGGGTGGCTCTTTTTAACCGCTTAATGATACAAACTACCGCTTAACCAGATCGCTGATATTTCTCTTAGGGCCCAGGCGTATGTTAACGCCTGACAAATTCCCTGGAGAGAATGCTCATGCAACATGCGATTACCTTTGTTATCGCTTCAGCGTGTATCCTTATGATCTGCTACCGTTTATACGGTATCTTTTTTGTTCGTAAGGTTTTGCGCGTCGATGACAGTGAAGTAACACCTTCCCACACCTTCGAAGATGGTAAAGATTACGTTCCAACTAAAAAATGGGTGAACTTTGGTAGCCACTTTGCGGCAATCGCTGCGGCTGGTCCATTGGTCGGCCCTGTGCTGGCAGCCCAATATGGTTATTTACCTGGTTTTCTGTGGTTGCTTATCGGTTGTGTGATCGGCGGCGCGGTTCACGATACGGTTGTTCTGTTTGCTTCCATGAAACATCAGGGGAAATCCCTGTCGGAAGTGGCAAAATCAGAGCTTGGCCCGGTTGCTGGCTGGTGTACCGGTCTGGCAATGTTGTTCATCATTACTATTACCATGGCCGGGTTGTCGATGGTGGTGGTACATGCACTGGAACGTAACCCTTGGGGTACTTTCGCCGTGTTCATGACAATCCCTATCGCTATCTGCGTTGGCTTATGGGAGCGCATGACTGGCAGCATGAAGGGCGCTTCTTATGTCGGTATCGCTGCTATCATGGTGTGCGTATTTGTCGGCCCTTATATTGAAGGAACCTGGCTGGGCGATTGGTTAATGCTGAAAGCGGATACCGTCAGTATCATTCTGCCAATGTATGCTTTCTTTGCGACCGCCCTCCCAGTGTGGATGCTATTAACCCCTCGTGGTTACCTTTCCAGCTTTATGAAGATCGGTGTATTCGGTGCGTTGATTGTTGGGGTTGTATTTATTAACCCTGAAATTCAATTCCCAGCATTGACCCAGTTTATTCATGGTGGAGGCCCGGTTCTGGCAGGCCCAGTCTGGCCGTTTATCTCTATTACCATTGCCTGTGGTGCCATTTCTGGTTTCCATGCCTTTATTGGCTCAGGGACAACACCAAAACAGATCGACAAATGGAGTGATATCTTACCCGTCGGCTTTGGTGCGATGCTGGCCGAATGTATGGTTGGGGTTATGGCCTTGATCGCGGCGACCTCCTTGCATCCTGCTGACTACTTTGCGATTAACTCTTCCGCTGAAGCCTGGAGTATGCTCGGTATGGAAGTGGTGAACCTGCCAAAACTGAGTCAGGAAATTGGCCTGGATCTCTATGGTCGTACCGGTGGTGCGGTAACCTTAGCTGTTGGTATGACGGATATCTTCATTCGTGTGCCATGGTTCAGCAGTCTGGCGGCTTACTTCTTCCAATTTGTTGTTATGTTTGAAGCGGTATTTATTCTGACTGCTGTTGACTCCGGCACGCGTGTTGCTCGTTACCTGCTGCAAGACTTCTTAGGTGATATTTGGGCACCACTGAAACGTACTGATTGGTTACCAGGTACATTGGCATGCAGTGTTATTGCCTGCGCACTGTGGGGTTACCTGCTTAACTCAGGTGATATCAACTCTGTCTGGGCGTTATTCGGCGTATCAAACCAATTAATGGCTTCTGTTGGTTTAATCATTGGTGCCACTATTATTCTGCGGTTGGCAACCAAACGTATTTACATGCTGACCTGTGTTATCCCACTGGCCTATCTGTTTGTAACCGTAAATTATGCTGGTTACTGGATGATCACTCACGTGTATTTCAACTCAGCAGCTAAGGGCTACAATCTGTTCAATGGCATCATCTCGATTATTATGATGACACTGGGCGTCATTATCCTGATATCAGCACTGAAAAAATGGCGTGAACTGTGGATCCGCCGCTCTGCTGAAATGGCTGGCAATAAAGTAGTGACGGCTAACGCCTGATATCTTTGATTCATTGCATTAACCTGCACTCTTTCTTACTTGAAGTTGCAGTGTGGCCAGTGGCTCCGGCTTAAACGAATCACTGACTTGAGTCAGATTATTAGGATTCGTTCGTTGGCAGCCTTGCTGTAACGGCAATGATCTTGAGTCTATAAACGGTCGGAATCTTCCGGCCGTTTATTTTTTGTTAAACAAAGATCACGACACATTGGGTATGCTAATAGCAACTATGTTGCTAACAGGAAAATGCATGTGACCCTGAATGATGTCATTACTATCATTATCGATTTTGTTCGTGAACACGAAGCATGGGCCATTCCTATCGTCTTTATCCTGGCTTTTGGTGAGTCGCTAGCTTTTCTTTCTTTACTGCTACCTGCAACGGTCATCTTGCTCGGATTGGGGGCGCTTATCGGTGAAAGTGGTATCTCTTTCTGGCCAATTTGGGCCGCTGCTGCGGCCGGTGCTTTCTTTGGCGATTGGCTCTCTTATTGGATTGGTGTCCATTACAAAGACCGAGTAGGCACTTTGTGGCCACTTTCCCGCAATCCTCAGTTACTCGTTCGTGGCCATGCATTCTTTGAGCGTTGGGGATTCTTTGGCGCGTTTATTGGCCGCTTCTTTGGCCCACTACGCGCAGTTGTTCCTTTGGTTGCCGGGATCTGTGCTATGCCAAAGTTCTATTTTCAGTTAGCCAACATCACTTCCGCTCTAATTTGGGCCTTCGGTATTCTGGCTCCGGGCGCGTTCGGCATTCAATGGCTATCTCACTGGATAGATTAAGTACGTAAGTGGCTCGCCGTTCGTCAATGGATAGCTGTTTTAACCTATTTTGGGTCGCAAGGTGAGCGTTTTTTGGACTGTGTGTTATTTATGCGCACAGCTTCGCAAGATAGCATGTAACGGAAAAACACTCTGGACATCCATACAGTATCCCCTTACCTTGACTGACAATAGGTTAATGGGGAGATAACCGTGGATATCAGTTTATTTTATGGGCTGGCAGGCTGCCTTATCGGTGGACTTATCGGTGGACTTATTGGTTGGCTAATTGCCAGCTTGTACCAGCAACGGAATAAAGCGCAACAGGATATAGAACGGCGATTACTAGAGCAGTCCTTACAGCAGGCGCAGCAGAATATTGTCGAGCTACAAACTGCTTTACAGCGCAATGAGCAGCAATTACGGCAAGATGAATTGGAACAACGTAGTTTGCACAGTCAATTGGCAGCAAATGCTGAAAAACTGCAACAGTTAGCTCATTGGCGTAATGAATGTGATCAACTCAATCAAGAACTCCGTGCTCAAAGAGAAGTTAATAGCGCCCAAGAGGCGGAACTGCGCGAAGTCACTATCCGTTTGGAAGAAACGCGTCTGACTGGCGAGGAAAAACAGCGACTCCTCATTAACAGTGAACAGCGGCTGACCACACAATTCGAAAATCTGGCGAACCGCATCTTTGAACAAACTGGCCGTCGTGCGGACGAACAAAATAAACAAAGTCTGGACCGCTTATTACTGCCTTTACGGGAACAGTTGGATGGTTTCCGCCGTCAGGTTCAGGATAGCTTTGGACAGGAAGCCAGAGAGCGCCACACGCTGACCCATGAAATACGCAGTCTGCAACAATTGAATGCTCAAATGGCGCGAGAAGCACTAAACCTGACTAAAGCACTGAAAGGTGATAATAAAACGCAGGGGAACTGGGGGGAAGTCGTTCTGGCTAAAGTGCTTGAAGCTTCTGGGCTGCGTGAAGGTTATGAGTATCAAACTCAGGTAAGTGTAAAGCTTGATAGCAACAGTCGTATGCAGCCAGATGTCATTGTGCGCTTACCACAGGGTAAAGATGTGGTGATTGACGCTAAAATGTCGTTGGTTGCATATGAGCGCTATTTTAATAGCGAAGATGACGCAGAGCGGGAAGTAGCACTCAATGAACATTTATCATCGCTACGCGCCCATATTAGAATGTTAGGCCGTAAGGATTACCAACAACTTCCAGGGTTGCGGTCGCTTGATTATGTATTGATGTTTATTCCGGTGGAACCTGCATTTCTGGTGGCCATTGATCGCCAGCCAGAGTTGATAAGTGAAGCACTACAGCACAATATTATGTTGGTTAGCCCGACAACATTGCTGGTGGCTTTGCGGACGATTACTAATTTATGGCGTTACGAGCATCAAAGCCAGAATGCACAGCGTATTGCCGATAGGGCAGCCAAACTCTATGACAAGTTGCGCTTATTTGTTGATGATATGGAGTCGTTGGGGCAAAGCCTCGATAAAGCGCACCTAAGTTATCGTCAGGCAATGAACAAACTGTCGCAAGGCCGTGGTAACCTGATTGGGCAAGTAGAAAGTTTTCGTACTCTGGGGGTCGAGGTAAAACGGCCTATTAGCCCATTACTGGCAGAAAGAGCCAGCGCTGAGCATCAACCAGAAGGCGATTTAGCGCTATCTGATGATGCTGAGTCAGAGACATATCCAAAGCAATCAGGATTGCAGTAAGGCAACATGAGTGGCACCGCTGAGTTAGCTTATAATCAGTGACGCGGATGAGAGCTGCTAATGCCGCTGTAGTTTTGTGTAAGAAGGATATAAATGATTCAGCACCGCTGAAGTATCAGGGTTAGTTGCATGGTCCTCTTCTGTATGATGTTGAGAATACTGCGAATAAGCAGTTACCTTAATACCAGGTGAGGTGGGGCTTTCATCGGAGTTCTGGTACACTTCCTCGAAAGATTGACTGAAAAGCAGGCACAGAAAATGGTAGATCAGGAGAAGGAAACCACTCATTTTGGTTTCCGCACCGTAGCCAAAGAACAGAAAGAAGGCATGGTGGCAGAAGTTTTTCATTCCGTAGCCGCCAAATACGATCTGATGAATGACCTGATGTCGTTCGGTGTTCACCGTATTTGGAAGCGTTTTACCATTGACTGTAGTGGTGTTCGGCGCGGTCAACGGGTATTAGATCTGGCGGGTGGCACCGGAGATTTAACGGCCAAGTTCTCTCGCCTTGTGGGTGAGCAGGGTGAAGTGGTTCTGGCTGATATCAATGAATCGATGTTGCGTATGGGTAGAGAAAAGCTACGTGACAAAGGTATTGTAGGTAATGTCAGTTATGTGCAGGCTAATGCTGAGGCTTTACCTTTCCCTGATAATTACTTTGATTGTATTACCATTTCATTTGGCCTGAGAAATGTAACCGAAAAAGAAAAAGCCTTACGCTCTATGTTTCGGGTATTAAAGCCCGGTGGTCGTTTGTTGGTTCTCGAATTCTCCAAACCACTTCTGGAACCTTTGAGCAAAGCCTACGATGCTTATTCCTTCCATATTTTGCCCAAGATTGGCGAACTTGTGGCCCAGGACTCTGAAAGTTACCGTTATTTAGCGGAGTCTATTCGGATGCACCCTGATCAAGAAACGCTGAAAGGCATGATGGTAGATGCTGGGTTTGAAAACGTAACCTATTCCAATTTAACCGGTGGCATTGTTGCGTTACATCGGGGCTTTAAGTTTTAACAGGAATATGGCTATGCCGCTAAAATCACTGATATCTAAAACCTTCTCACTGAAACCTATGTTGCTGTCGCAACTCATTACTGCTGCGATAGAAACATCATTAAACAGTGTGCTGTTTCGCGATAAAAGCATGAAGGCTGCACGTTTACGCTTGGTAGGGAAAGTCCTGCGGATCGAGTTACGTGAGATCAATTTTCCTTTGCTGCTGGTATTTAGTGAACGGCAGGTTGATGTGTTAAGTCAATGGGATGGTGATGCGGATTGCATAGTTAAAACGGAAGTTGCTGTGTTGGCAAAACTGCGGGATCGCCAGCAACTTTCACCTTTGATGCGTAGCGGTAAACTGATTGTTGAAGGCGATATACAAGTGGTTCAGCAAGTTGTCGCGCTTTTGGATCTTGCTGAGTGGGATCCGGCTGAGTGGCTGGCGCCCTACATCGGTGATATTGCCGCGGAAACCATCGGGCAGGTTGCGCATAAAAGTAGCTATTTTCTGAGTGGGCAATTGCAGCAGCAACAACACTATCTGGCTGAAGCAATAACCGAAGAATGGAAAGTGGCTCCAGCACCGCTGGAAGTGGTGTGGTTTAACGAAGAGGTTGATGCCACAGCCCGTGCAACTGAGGCATTGAATGCCAGATTGGCAACCATGGAGAAAAAATAATGACGCCAGGAGAACTTCGGCGCCTGTATCTAATTATTCGGGTTTTCTTGAGCTACGGGTTAGATGAGTTAATCCCGAATATCCGTTTGACGTTACCACTACGTATTGGCCGTCATCTGTTTTTCTGGTTGCCGAATCGACATAAAGATAAGCCATTGGGTGAGCGTTTACGCCTTGCCTTACAAGAATTAGGACCAGTCTGGATCAAATTTGGTCAGATGATGTCCACTCGCCGTGATCTCTTCCCACCGGAAATTGCCGATCAACTTGCCCTATTACAAGACCGGGTTGCTTCATTTGATGGCGCACTCGCACGAAAGTATATTGAAATAGCAATGGGTGGGCCATTAGAAACCTGGTTTGACGATTTTGATCAGCAAGCTTTAGCTTCCGCTTCAATTGCTCAGGTACATACGGCGCGTTTAAAAGAGAACGGTCAGGAAGTGGTCCTAAAAGTGATTCGCCCTGATATCTTGCCGATTATCAAAGCAGATGTGCGCTTGATGTACCGGCTGGCTGGCTGGGTACCTAAGTTGTTGCCTGATGGACGTAGATTACGACCACGCGAAGTGGTGCGTGAATACGAAAAAACCCTGCTTGATGAGCTGAACCTGCTGCGTGAGGCAGCTAATGCTATTCAATTACGTCGTAATTTTGAAGACAGCCCAATGCTTTATATTCCCGAAGTCTATTCCGATTATTGCCGGGAAAGTGTATTGGTGATGGAGCGTATTTACGGCATTCCGGTATCTGATATTACGGCTTTAGAAAGCCAAGGTACCAATATGAAGTTGCTGGCCGAACGTGGGGTTCAAGTCTTCTTCACCCAAGTTTTTCGTGACAGTTTTTTCCATGCAGATATGCATCCGGGGAATATTTTTGTCAGCTATGAGCATCCTCATGATCCACTTTACATCGGTATTGACTGCGGTATTGTAGGCTCACTGAACAAAGCAGATAAGCGCTATCTGGCTGAAAACTTTATTGCTTTCTTTAATAGGGATTATCGGCGGGTTGCGGAACTGCATGTTGATTCAGGCTGGGTTCCCCGTGATACCAATGTTGAGGATTTTGAGTTCGCTATTCGCACCGTTTGTGAACCCATTTTTGAAAAACCACTGGCCGAAATATCGTTTGGACATGTGTTGTTGAATCTCTTTAACACTGCGCGCCGCTTTAATATGGAAGTGCAGCCACAGTTGGTTCTGCTACAAAAAACCTTATTGTATGTCGAAGGCTTGGGTCGTCAGTTATATCCTCAGCTTGATCTCTGGACAACAGCGAAACCGTTCCTGGAAAGCTGGCTACGGGATCAAGTCGGTCTGCCTGCTGTTATCCGGGCATTGAAAGAAAAGGCGCCTTTTTGGGCAGAAAAATTCCCTGAGTTGCCGGAATTGGTTTACGACAGCTTGCAGCAACATAAATTATTACAGCAAAGTGTTGATAAACTAACCACCCAGATGCAAGGTCAGCAACAACGTCAGGGTCAGTCACGGTATTTGTTCGGTGTTGGCGCTACACTATTAGTCAGTGGTACCATTTTATTTTTGGCGGATGCGGTAGAAATCTCTACGGGGTGTATTATCGCAGGCGTATTGGCTTGGTTTATCGGTTGGCGACGAACCAGTTAATTTGTTTATTGCTAAGAGTGCCGGTTAATGGGCGAGAGCATAGCTTGGGCGTTATGTATGAGTGTTATGTAAAAGTTGTTCAAGAAGTCATTCATCAGTTAAAAACGCTATGCGCGAGTTCAAAATGCGGTAAGTTAGATTAGTATCCAAAGAGGCAGTATGACGTATAATGCGGCCCTCTGTGGAATAACCCCTGTAATATAGAGGTGAATGTGATGGGCGGTATAAGTATTTGGCAGTTGTTAATCATTGCCGTGATTGTCGTTCTGCTGTTTGGCACTAACAAACTGCGGACTTTAGGGTCAGACTTGGGTGCATCCATCAAAGGCTTTAAAAAGGCAATTGGTGATGATCCACAGACTCCTCCAACTAACACTGATAAAACCAGCAATGATGCTGATTTTGCAAAATCGATTACTGAAAAACAGCAGCCGGTAGTTAAAGCTGAAGAGTCTAAGAGTCACGACAAAGAGCAGGGATAAGCTGTGTTCGACATCGGGTTTAGTGAACTGCTGCTGGTACTTGTGATCGGCCTAGTCGTGCTTGGGCCGGAAAGATTACCGGTTGCTGTCAGAACGGTTGCCGGTTGGATTCGTACACTACGTTCACTGGCGGCAACCGTACAAAACGAGTTGGCACAAGAACTTAAGATTCAAGAGTTGCAAGACAGCCTGAAAAAAGCAGAACAGGCTGGCTTGCAGAATCTGACACCGGAGTTGAAAGCTTCGATGGATGAACTTAAGGAAGCCGCAGAAGCGCTGAAACGTTCTTATCACTCAGACGTTAGCTCCCAGGCACCGCATACTATCCATAATCCGCTGGTGACTGAACCGGAAGCGATTCATGATGGTGTTACGCCTGCGGAGTCCGCAACTCAAGTTTCGGCATCACCGCAAATTCCTGATGTCGATAATGCGGGCGCGTTGGTGACAATTAAACCAACTGTTGAAACTGAGCCTGCTGGCGTTGAGAAACCCGTAGTTCAGGTTGAGGAATCTGTTAAGCCTATTCCTACTGTAGCCGGGGATCTTGTGACTGTTACGAATCCATCCGTAACCAAGGCCCAAACTACCGCAACTGACTCCCATAGCACTGATTCATTCAGTACTGAACAACCTCGAACTCACCAACCTGGCGGCGATCGGTAAACATGGCTGTTGATGATACCCAACCCCTAATCACTCATTTGATAGAACTGCGTAAGCGGCTATTGAATTGCATAATCACTATTTTGGTGGTTTTTCTGGTATTGGTATTTTTTGCCAATGATATTTATCACTTGGTATCAGCACCGTTAATCAAACAGTTGCCCGCCGGTGCCAGTATGATCGCAACAGATGTTGCATCGCCTTTCTTTACCCCGATTAAATTGACCATGATGGTCTCGGTGTTTGTTTCCGCACCGATGATCCTTTATCAGGTGTGGGCTTTCATTGCCCCAGCGTTATATAAGCATGAACGCCGTCTGATGGTGCCGCTGCTTATCTCCAGCAGCCTATTGTTTTATCTGGGTATGGCATTTGCTTACTTTGTGGTTTTCCCGTTAGCTTTTGGTTTTTTTGCCAAAACAGCACCGGAAAGCGTGCTGATTGCCACGGATATCACTAAATACCTTGATTTTGTTATGGCGCTCTTTATGGCTTTTGGTATTTCTTTTGAAGTCCCAATTGCGATAATTCTATTGTGCTGGGCAGGGGTTACAACGCCCGAGGCATTGAAGAAAAAACGCCCTTATGTATTTGTCGGCGCTTTTGTTGTCGGCATGCTTCTCACCCCGCCTGATGTGCTGTCTCAGACATTATTGGCGATCCCGATGTATCTGCTATTTGAGGTTGGGGTGTTCTTTGCTCGTTTTTATACGGGTAAGCAACGCCGGGTAGATATTGACGAAGAGGATGAAGGAGCGGATAGCCATCCGAAAGTGCCTTAAATCTGTGGGTATATGCCTGGATATTTTAGCCGCCCTTTGAGGCGGCTTCTGTTTTGGAACGCTCATGTTTGATATTGGTGTGAATTTAACCAGCGCGCAATTTGCCAAAGATTACGATCAAGTGGTCAACAGAGCCAAAAATGCTGCAGTTACCGGTATGCTTATTACGGGTACGGATGCTGAAGAAAGCCAGGCAGCACTGGAGCTTACCCTTGCCTATCCTGGCTACTGCTGGTCAACTGCGGGTGTTCATCCCCATCAGGCGAGTTGTTGGCAAATAGATGTTGAACAGCAAATCAGATTATTAGCCGCGAATGCTGCAGTAGTCGCTATTGGTGAATGCGGACTGGATTTTAACCGCAATTTCTCTACTCCAGTAGCACAAGAAGTCGCATTTACTGCACAACTGGCGCTGGCTGCCGAACTCGAACTGCCGGTGTTTTTACATTGCCGCGATGCTCACGAACGTTTCATTGCCTTGCTTGCGCCTTGGCTAGATAAACTCCCCGCTGCGGTTGTGCATTGTTTTACTGGCACGGCTGATGAGTTGGACTCTTGTCTGGCATTAGGCTTATCTATTGGTATTACCGGTTGGGTGTGCGATGAGCGTCGTGGTCTTGAGCTACGGGCGTTACTGCCACGTATTCCTGTTCAGCAATTGTTGCTAGAAACAGATGCCCCCTATTTATTGCCAAGGGATTTACATCCTAAGCCGGCATCCCGCCGCAATGAACCCTGCTTTCTACCCCATATCGTCCAGCAGGTTGCTGTCTGGCGACAAGAAGACCCTAAATGGCTGGGGCAGAAAACTGATGAAAACGCCCGCCGGATTTTCCGGTTGGTTTGAGTTAGGAGAACAAGATGAGCTATGCATTTCCGGGCACCTTCCCTGGTCGCCGTATGCGCCGTGTGCGCCGTCATGATTTCAGTCGTCGTCTGGTCGCAGAGAATCAGCTGACAGTCCATGACCTGATCTATCCGGTGTTTGTTATGGAGGGGACCAACCAGCAGCAAGCCGTCCCGTCAATGCCGGGTGTTTCACGTATGACGATCGATCTGCTAGTGAAAGAAGCTGAGGCCATAGCTAAGCTAGGTGTGCCGGTCATATCGCTGTTTCCAGTGATTGAATCTAGCTTGAAATCATTACATGCCGAAGAAGCCTATAATCCGAATGGCTTGGTACAAAGAACCGTGCGTGCGTTAAAGGACGCAGTACCAGAGTTAGGTATCCTTACTGATGTTGCTCTCGATCCTTATACAACCCACGGGCAAGATGGGGTAATTGATACCGATGGTTATGTCATTAATGACATAACTAAAGAGATTTTAGTCCGTCAGGCGTTATCACACGCCGAGGCTGGTGCCGAGATTGTCGCGCCAAGCGACATGATGGATGGACGCATCGGTGCAGTGCGCTCTCAACTAGAGCTACAAGGGTTGGTGAATACGCAAATTATGGCCTATTCAGCGAAATATGCGTCTTGCTACTATGGCCCATTCCGTGATGCCATTGGCTCTAGCAGTAATCTGAAAGGTGGGAATAAGAAAACCTATCAGATGGACCCGGCCAATAGTGATGAGGCTTTACAAGAGATTGCTCAGGACTTGCAGGAAGGTGCTGATATGGTAATGGTTAAGCCGGGGATGCCATATTTGGATGTGGTACGTAGGGTGAAAGATACCTTTGGTGTGCCGACCTTCGCCTATCAGGTGTCAGGCGAATATGCTATGCATATGGCTGCCTTCCAGAATGGCTGGTTGCAAGAGAAACCAACCGTTATGGAGTCTCTGTTGTGCTTTAAGCGTGCCGGTGCTGATGGGGTATTAACTTATTTCGCCAAGCAAGTCGCACAATGGTTATATGACGATCATATGCAACGTTAAGCCACGGGATGGTTGTTGATGAGGTAGGTACCGAGCGTGCCTACCTTGGCAGATATATTATTGCTTTTCGAATTGACGATTATCCAAACTTTGCATCACCTGGCTATTAAGCATGTTCAGTAACAACATTGAGCGCGCTTCACCGTCTGGTTCAGTATAAATCGCCTGTAACCCAGCAAAAACACCCTCAGTGATCGTCACGATATCGCCTGGAACCGGCACCTCTGGATCAATGATTTTATCCGTTGTATGAGATTGCATCTCGGCAATAACAATTGCTGGGATCACCGCGGGTTGTGCGCCAAAACGGACGAAGTGGCTTACACCACGCGTTGCGCTGATTGTTGTGGTGTGAATATGTTCAGGATCGAACTCCACAAACAGATAGTTAGGGAATAAGGGCTCAGTCGCCTCAGTGCGTTTCCCTCGCACTATCTTTTCGATAGTCACTATCGGTGTCCAGCAATCCACAGTTTGCCGCTCTAAATGTTCCTTGGCGCGCAAAAGCTGACCACGTTTACAATATAATAAATGCCAGTGTTTCATAATTTCACATGCCTTTAAGTACTACTTGGCAGCATAACAAAAGTAGAAGGATATATATAGAGAGGAAGAATACATCAGTTCAGGATATATAGTTTGTTATACAAAGATTTAGTCTATTTTATATCGACAAAATCATATTTGTACTGATGATAATTAGCGATAAATTGCAGCATGATATTTTTTTGAGTGAGCCTGTATTCATTTTTAACAAAAAGACAGCAACTGTTATAAAGACAGCCTATAATGGCGCATCACATAGCCGCCGAAATGATCAGCATGAAATACCGTGACTTACGTGACTTCCTCTCGTTGCTGGAACAGAGGGGTGAACTTAAACGTATTAGCCAGCCCATTGATCCCTATCTGGAAATGACAGAAATTGCCGACCGTACCTTACGTGCTGGTGGGCCTGCATTACTGTTTGAAAATCCTAAGGGTTACACAATGCCCGTATTGTGTAACTTGTTTGGCACGGCCAAACGGGTTGCCATGGGCATGGGGCAAGAAGATGTCAGCGCACTGCGAGATGTTGGCAAGTTGTTGGCTTTCCTGAAAGAGCCGGATCCGCCGAAAGGTTTCCGTGATTTATTCGATAAACTGCCGAAATTTAAGCAAGTGTTGAATATGCCAACGAAATGCTTGAGTTCGGCTCCTTGTCAGGAGCAAGTTTGGCAGGGCGATGATGTCGATCTTAGCCGCATTCCAGTTATGCATTGCTGGCCTGAGGATGCAGCTCCGTTAGTATCGTGGGGGCTGACTATTACGCGTGGCCCGCATAAAGAGCGGCAAAACCTGGGTATCTACCGCCAACAAGTGTTGGGTAAAAACAGATTAATTATGCGCTGGTTATCCCATCGTGGCGGCGCTTTGGACTATCAAGAGTGGTGTGAAGCACACCCTGGTGAACGTTTCCCCGTCGCCGTCGCCTTGGGCGCAGATCCTGCGACTATTCTGGCTGCGGTAACCCCGGTCCCCGATACGCTGTCTGAATATGCTTTTGCCGGTTTGTTGCGCGGGCATAAAACAGAGGTCGTAAAGTGCCTTTCCAACTCACTTGAAGTTCCTGCGAGTGCAGAAATTGTATTGGAAGGATATATTGAGCAGGGTGATATGGCGCCAGAAGGCCCTTATGGTGACCATACGGGTTATTATAATGAGGTAGATAGCTTCCCTGTTTTTACGGTCACACATATTACTCAGCGCAAAGATGCAATTTACCATTCCACTTATACGGGTCGTCCACCGGATGAACCTGCGGTGATGGGGGTTGCGCTGAATGAAGTGTTTGTTCCTATTTTACAAAAGCAATTCCCGGAAATTGTTGATTTCTATCTTCCGCCCGAGGGGTGCTCATACCGGCTGGCTGTTGTAACCATCAAGAAACAATATGCAGGGCATGCTAAACGCGTAATGATGGGGGTTTGGTCGTTTTTACGTCAGTTTATGTATACAAAATTTGTTATTGTTTGTGATGATGATATTAATGCTCGTGATTGGAATGATGTCATTTGGGCAATTACGACCCGAATGGACCCATCCCGCGATACGGTGTTGATTGAAAATACACCAATAGATTATTTGGATTTCGCTTCACCGGTTTCCGGTTTAGGATCGAAAATGGGGCTGGATGCCACCAATAAGTGGCCTGCTGAGACTTCGCGTGAATGGGGGCGTCCAATTAAAATGGATGAAGACGTTCGCGCCCGTATTGATGCTATTTGGGATGAGCTCGCCATTTTCAGTGACAAAGAGACGAAACGCTAACCGGCGTCGATTTTGTCCTTGGTTTTGCATTTGATGACCCGACAGAGGGAAGGCATGACAACTTTAAGCTGTAAAGTAACCTCCGTAGAGGCCATTACCGATACGGTGTACCGGGTGCAATTGGTGCCTGCATCTGCGTTTTCTTTCCGTGCTGGGCAGTATTTGATGGTAGTAATGGACGAGCGTGATAAGCGCCCATTCTCTATGGCATCCACGCCGTTGCAGCAAGACTTTATCGAGCTGCATATCGGGGCGTCGGAACTGAATCTGTACGCCATGGCAGTGATGGACCGTATTCTGAAAGAGAAAACGCTGGATGTGGATATTCCTCACGGAGATGCATGGTTCCGTGAGGGCAGTGAACGTCCATTGGTCCTGATTGCTGGCGGCACTGGTTTTTCCTATGTGCGTTCAATTTTATTGGTGGCGTTAGCCGAGCAACCTGACCGTGAAGTGTCTGTTTATTGGGGGGGGCGCGAAGCCGTGCATTTATATGATCTAAACGAGCTGGAAGCGCTGTCAATTAAGTATCCACAGTTGAAAGTTATCCCAGTGGTAGAGCAGCCGGAAGATGGGTGGCGTGGCCGCACAGGAACGGTATTGAGTGCTGTATTACAAGACTATGGCTCTCTTGCTGAGCAAGATATCTATATCGCTGGCCGTTTTGAAATGGCTAAAATTGCTCGTGAGCGTTTTTGTGCTGAGCGCGGCGCTCAGGAAGCGCATATCTATGGTGATGCTTTCGCCTTTATCTAATTTACCGGTCATATTTGAAGCTGCATCGGTGTTAGCTGCCTTCATGCAACTTGAATTATTTTGGGTATATTAAGATTTTATCCATATTGTTGTTTGTATCGCGGATAAAAAAAGCCCGCCCCTGACAGGCGGGAAAACGGCAACTAAACACCAGGTACAGCGGTTATAAGGGCCTGTATTCAGGCCCTTAATATTTTTTAGGTTAATTCGTTTGGAGGTTATACGCGTTCAAAAATGGTCGCAATGCCTTGGCCTAAACCGATACACATGGTTGCCAAACCGAACTGCACGTCACGGCGTTCCATCAGATTAAGTAAGGTGGTAGAGATACGAGCACCTGAACAACCCAGTGGATGGCCTAATGCAATAGCGCCACCATTCAGGTTCACTTTGTCATCCATGCTTTCCAGCAGACCCANCCCTTTCAGGCAAGCCAGCGACTGAGCTGCAAACGCTTCGTTTAATTCAAATAAACCAATATCTTCCAAGGTTAGCCCGGCACGTTTTAATGCCAATTGGCTAGCGGGCACGGGGCCATAACCCATGGTTGATGGATCGCAACCCACCACGGCCATTGAGCGAATACGGGCACGCGGTTTTAAACCTAATGATTTAGCTCGGGATTCACTCATGATAAGCATGGCAGAAGCACCGTCGGATAATGCAGATGATGTTGCGGCAGTCACCGTGCCATTGACCGGATCAAAGGCTGGGCGCAATGCTGCCAAACCTGCAAGATTAGTTTCCGGGCGAATAACTTCATCGAAATCAAAACGTTTCAGGATACCATCAGCATCATGCCCATTGGTGGCGACAATCTCACTGGTAAAATGGCCCGCCTGAGTCGCGGCATAAGCGCGTTGGTGAGAGCGAACAGCAAATTCATCTTGAGATTGGCGACTGATATTGTAGATTTTTGCCAGCATTTCAGCAGTTAATCCCATCATTCCGGCGGCTTTCGCCACAGTTCGGCCCATACCTGGATGGAAGTCCACACCGTGATTCATTGGCACATGACCCATATGCTCTACGCCACCAATCAAACTGATTTGTGCATCACCCACCATGATGGCTCTGGCACCATCATGTAAAGCTTGCATTGATGAACCACACAGGCGGTTAACAGTAACGGCCGGTACGCTATGGGGGATTTCTGCCAGTAAAGAAGCATTGCGAGCGATGTTAAAACCCTGCTCCAACGTCTGCTGTACACAACCCCAATAGATATCGTCAATTTCGGCCGCGTTTAGCCCAGGATTACGGCTCAGAACCTCACGCATTAAGTGAGCGGAGAGATCTTCAGCCCGAACCTGACGGAATGCGCCCCCTTTGGAGCGGCCCATCGGTGTACGGACGGCATCAATAATGACTACATTTTCCATATTTTCAGGCCTCATGCCGGTTGACTGGTAGAAACATCAAGCAGCGCTGCTGCCACAGGATAATAGCTTTCGTTGTGTTCAGCTTTGGCTCTCAGCCCTACGGGGACTTGATACAGCGCGCCAAGGTGAGCATAGCGCTGGGCCATTTCGACATAGTTTGTACTGCCGATAGTATCGAGATAACGGAACACACCCCCGTGGAAAGGAGGGAAGCCAAGACCATATACCAACGCCATATCACCTTCGGCTGGGCTGGCAATAATGCCTTCTTCCAGGCATCGCACCACTTCATTGATCATCGGTATCATGGTGCGGGCAATAATATCGTCGTCACTGAACTTCTGAATCGGTTGGCTAACTGTTGCCAGCAAGCTATCTACAATTTCGTCATTTTCTTTACGCGGCTTACCTTTTGCATCTTGGGTATAGCGGTAGAAGCCTTGGCCATTTTTTTGGCCAAATCGTTGGTTATCGAACATCACGTCAACCGCATCGCGATAATCTTTGTTCATCCGATCAGGGAAGCCAACGGCCATCACGGCTTGTGCATGGTGTGCGGTATCAATACCCACGACATCTAGCAGATAGGCTGGTCCCATCGGCCAGCCAAACTGTTTTTCCATCACTTTATCGATTTGGCGGAAGTCAGCACCGTCTCTAACCAACATGCCAAACCCAGCCAGATAAGGGAATAACACGCGGTTAACGAAGAAGCCTGGGCAATCATTAACCACTATTGGTGTTTTACCCATTTGTGTGGCGTATGCCACCACCGCAGCGATGGTTTTATCTGAGGTTTTGCTGCCACGAATGATTTCAACCAACGGCATGCGGTGCACGGGGTTGAAGAAGTGCATACCGCAGAAATTCTCAGGGCGTTTAAGTGATTTTGCGAGTTGGTCGATAGGGATTGTAGAGGTATTAGAAGCAAGTACCGTATCTTCGCCGATCAGTGCTTCAGCCTCTGCCAGCACCGCAGCTTTGATTTTGGGATTTTCCACTACCGCTTCCACAATGACCTGAGCACGCTCAATGCCGGTGTAATCCAGAGTGGGTTGGATAGTCGCTAAAATGTTTGCCATTTTCAGGCCATCCACTTTGCCGCGTTCCAACTGTTTATTCAGTAACTTGGCTGCTTCGTTCATCCCCAGGGTCAGGGATTTGTCATTAATATCTTTCATAATGACTGGCACACCTTTCAGTGCTGACTGATAGGCAATCCCACCCCCCATAATCCCGGCGCCCAAAACTGCTGCTTGTTTCGGTGCACTAGCACCTTTCGACAGTTTTTTCGCCTGCCCTTTCACAAATTGGTCGTTGAGGAATATCCCAACTAACGCGCGCGCTTCATTGGAACCCGCCAACGGGACAAAACTGTTGGTTTCCAGTTTCAATGCTTCAGCTCGGCCAAGTTTAGCGGCCGCTTCGATGGTTTTTACTGCAACCAGTGGTGCTGGGTAGTGCTTCCCGGCGACTTGCATCACCATGCCTTTAGCAATGGTAAAGCACATGGTCGCTTCAGTTGAATTGAGTTTCAGTGGGTCAAGTTTCGGCTGACGCGCGGCTTTCCAGTTCAGCTTGCCGTCAATCGCCTGTTTCAGCATGATTAGGGCGGCATCGGCCAGTTTTTCGGGGGCGACAACGGCATCAACCAAACCAATTTTTAATGCTTCAGCGGCATTCACATCTTTGCCTGCGGCAATAATTTCTAATGCACTGTCCGCCCCTAACAAACGTGGTAATCGCACGGAGCCGCCAAAGCCTGGCATGATGCCCAACTTGGTTTCCGGCAGACCGATCCGTGTTTCTGGCGAGGCAACACGGAAATCTGTGGCCAGAATACATTCACAGCCACCACCTAATGCATATCCATTGATCGCAGAAATGGTCGGAACCGGTAAATCTTCCAGACGGTTGAAAATATCATTAGCAAAAACCAACCACTGGTGCAGCTTTTCTGGTGGGGCATTAAACAGGGATAAAAACTCGGTGATATCGGCACCGACGATAAAGGCCGCTTTGGCGGAGCGCAACAGCAACCCTTTGAGTTCGCTTTGTTTCTCTAACACCGTTAGGGCTTCACCCAGATTGGCTACAGTTTTAGTATCCAGCTTATTTACTGAACCCGGTGCATCAAACACCAACTCGGCAATGCCGTTTTCCAACCAGTGAAGCTGTAGTGTTTCGCTTTGGTAGAGCATATCTATCTCCTGAATAAGCGCATGTGATCTGGTATGACCAGATATTCAGGAAGTGTGGATATTTTGTTAACGAATTGCAAATAAGAGATTGATTTTTTGCAGTGAAGATCACAGTCATTCAGATGGGGTAATTGATTTCTATCATATTTATTCGCAGTGGATTGGAGGGGGAAATATTCAGTTTTGGGGGCGGATAATGTATTTGATAGGCAGATAAGCGGTCGCTAAAACATGATTCTGGCGACTATGATAAGATGAAAAAAATTAAGTTCTAATAGCAAAGGGTACTGTGATGGAAACGCTGGCTTCTTTATATAACGAACATTTATCCACTCTACAACAGCGCACCCGCGATGTGCTGGAACGCCATCAGTTAGACGCTTTACTGATTCATTCCGGTGAGTTACAACGTATTTTTCTCGATGACCGTGACTATCCTTTTAAAGCCAATGCGCAGTTCAAAGCTTGGGTGCCGGTCACTCAAGTACCAAACTGTTGGTTATGGGTCGATGGGGTTAATACACCAAAATTATGGTTTTATTCCCCAGTTGATTATTGGCACAGTGTTGAGCCATTACCAGATAGCTTCTGGACCAAGGCTATCGATATCCAGCCATTAGCCAATGCAGATGATATTGCTCAGCAATTACCGGTGCAACGGGAGCGTGTGGCCTATATCGGTTATGCCCAACAACGTGCGCAGGCGCTGGGGTTTAGTGCTGAAAACATTAACCCGCAACCAGTATTGGATTACCTGCATTTCTATCGTTCTTATAAAACGGATTATGAACTGGCTTGTATGCGTGAAGCACAAAAGACGGCAGTTGTCGGCCATCGTGCAGCACATGAAGCGTTCCAGTCCGGTATGAGTGAGTTCGATATCAATCTGGCCTATCTGATGGCTACCGGTCATCGTGATACTGATGTCCCTTACGATAATATTGTTGCGCTGAATGAACACTCGGCGGTACTTCATTACACCACGTTCCAACATCAGCCTCCGGCAGAAATGCGTAGTTTCTTGATGGATGCCGGTGCGGAATATAACGGTTATGCCGCAGATCTGACTCGCACTTACGCCGCAAACAGTGATAGCGATTTTGCCGCGTTGGTTAATGACCTTAATACCGAGCAGCTTGAACTGATCAAAACCATTAAAAGTGGTGAGCGCTATACCGATTACCATATCCAGATGCATCAGCGCATTGCGAAGTTATTGCGTACGCATCATCTGGTTACCGGTATCAGTGAAGAGGCCATGGTCGAACAAGGCATTACCTGCCCATTCCTGCCGCACGGGTTAGGCCACCCTCTTGGGCTACAAGTGCATGATACTGCTGGTTTTATGCAAGATGATAAAGGCACCCATCTTGGCGCACCATCCAAATACCCTTACTTGCGTTGTACGCGTATTTTACAACCGCGTATGGTACTGACTATTGAGCCGGGTCTGTACTTCATCGAATCTCTGCTGGCACCTTGGCGTAACGGTGAGTTCAGCAAGTATTTCAATTGGGAACGTATTGATGCGCTGAAGCCTTACGGCGGTATTCGTATAGAAGATAATATCGTTATTCACGATAACCGGGTTGAGAACATGACACGTGACCTGAAACTGGCCTGATGCAGCCTTATCTAATCCCTGCAAGTCCGGTGACTATCAGCGAAGAGATCAAAAAAAGTCGTTTTATCACCTTGCTGGCCCATACCAGCGGGGTGAGTGAAGCGAAAGATTTTGTTCAGCAGGTTAAGCAGCAGCATCCCACCGCCCGGCATCATTGCTGGGCTTTTGTTGCCGGTAAGCCGACGGATTCGCAGCAATTAGGTTTTTCTGATGATGGTGAACCCTCAGGTACTGCGGGTAAACCTATCTTGGCTCAACTGATGGGGAGTGGTATTGGTGAGATAACCGCAGTAGTTGTGCGCTATTATGGTGGCATCAAACTCGGTACTGGTGGGTTAGTAAGGGCTTATGGTAGCGGTGTTCAACAAGCGTTAAAACAGATCGAAGTAAAATATAAAGTCCCACAGGTAGAATATACTTTGCAGTGTGACTATGGGCAGCTTGCCATAGTAGAAACCTTGTTACAGCAGGTTGAAGGCCAGATTATACGGAGTGAGTACGCACAATTCGTAACGCTTCATCTCTCTTTGCCAGCAACTCAAGCCAGTCAGACCGGGGACAAATTGCGTGATCTCAGTCGTGGTACGTTGCAATTGACGCCCATTTCGCAATAATCCCCATCCAAGTGAATTGCTAAGGAACGTGCCGGAATGCATTTTCGTGCCATAACCCGTATTGTTGGTCTGCTGGTCATCTTATTCTCTGGAACAATGTTTATTCCCGGACTGGTGGCATTGATCTATCGTGATGGTGCCGGCCGTGCCTTCAGCGAAACCTTTTTTGTTGCTCTGGCAATCGGCCTCTTTCTTTGGTTGCCGAACCGAAAACAGAAGCATGAGTTAAAGCCTCGTGAGGGCTTTCTCATCGTGGTTCTGTTCTGGACGGTGCTGGGCAGTGTAGGGGCATTACCTTTCTTATTCTCAGAGCGGCCTAATCTTTCATTAACGGATGCATTCTTTGAATCATTCTCCGGGCTGACTACTACTGGCGCGACCACATTAGTAGGGTTAGATTCACTGCCTAAAGCCATTCTATTTTATCGCCAAATGCTGCAATGGCTCGGCGGTATGGGGATAATCGTGTTAGCAGTGGCTATCCTGCCTATCTTGGGGGTCGGGGGAATGCAGCTCTATCGGGCGGAAATGCCTGGCCCATTGAAAGATAATAAAATGCGGCCCCGCATTGCGGAGACGGCTAAAACCCTGTGGCTTATCTATGTCTTACTGACCATTGCTTGCGCGCTGTCTTTATGGGGGGCAGGGATGTCGGTATTTGATGCCATCTCCCACAGCTTCTCGACAATTGCGATTGGCGGCTTCTCGACCCATGACGCCAGTATCGGTTACTTCAACAGTCCAACTATTAACACCATTATCGCTATCTTCTTGCTGATTTCCGGTTGTAACTTTGGTTTGCACTTCGCGGTATTGAGTGGGCGCAGTTTAAAAGTTTATTGGCGTGACCCTGAATTCCGTATGTTTATCTTTGTCCAATTGACACTGGTCGCCGTGTGTACCTTGGTGCTTTGGTATCATAATGTCTATAAATCCGGTCTGGAGACGATAAATCAGGCATTTTTCCAAGTAGTATCAATGGCTACTACTGCGGGTTTCACCACTGACAGTATTTCAAAATGGCCGTTGTTCCTGCCGATACTCTTACTATGTTCTGCGTTTATTGGTGGTTGTGCGGGCTCAACCGGTGGCGGCCTGAAAGTTATCCGTATTCTGTTGCTCTACCTGCAAGGTTCGCGTGAGTTAAAGCGACTGGTCCACCCGAATGCGGTTTATACCATCAAATTGGGGCGGCGGGCGCTGCCGGAACGAATCCTGGAAGCGGTCTGGGGATTCTTCTCCGCGTATGCTCTGGTATTTATTATTAGCATGCTGGCTATTATCGCGACCGGTGTTGATGAGTTCTCTGCTTTCGCGGCGGTGACTGCGACGCTGAATAACCTTGGCCCTGGTCTGGGGGTGGTAGCTGATAACTTCACGTCGATGAATCCGGCCGCCAAGTGGATATTGGTGATCACCATGCTATTTGGTCGGTTAGAAGTTTTCACCCTGCTGGTTCTATTCACTCCAACATTCTGGCGTGAGTAATTCTGCATAAGGAACATTGCAATGAAAGTTCTGATTCTTTACTCCAGCCGAGATGGCCAAACACAGACTATTGCTTCTTATATAGCTAAACAGTTATCAGCGGCAGCTACCTGTGAAATACAGGACTTATCGCAGGTAGGGCAAATCGATCTGAATCAATACCAGCAAGTCATGATTGGTGCGTCGGTGCGTTATGGGCACTTCAGCCCAGTATTGAGTAAATTCGTCAACAAACACGTTGAACAACTTAATCAGATGCCGAGTGCGTTCTTTGCAGTGAATCTGACAGCACGCAAGCCGGAAAAGCGATCCCCGCAAACCAATGCCTATGTGCGTAAGTTCTTACTCAGTACCCCGTGGCAGCCAACGCTATGTACGGTATTTGCGGGCGCTTTGCGTTATCCCCGTTATCGCTGGATAGATCGGGTGATGATTCAACTTATTATGCGTATGACGGGCGGCGAAACGGATACCAGTAAAGAAGTTGAATATACGGATTGGCAACAGGTAAGCAGTTTTTCTCAGGATTTCTTGGCGCTACAGTACAAAAAATAGCAATAATGCCGTTTATCACGGCAAATCGTTGAAATAAAACGCGGTTGAAAAGTTTTTTCAAATTAGGGGTTGCAGGCTGTCAGGAACTCCCTATAATGCGCCTCCACTGACCGGGAACAACGAAACATACTTCGCCGGGTCAGGAAGCGAAAAGAATGATTTTGACTTCGAAAGAAACCAAAGAAACTCTTGACTCTTCAGCGGGAAAGCGTATTATCTGCCTCCCGCGTTACCGTAAGATTCGCCGAAAGGCAAACGGGTAACGAACGCTCTTTA
>NZ_JAZGQA010000189.1:0-8022 GCF_048593855.1 Yersinia sp. 2542 StPb PI | reverse complement strand
ATCAGAATGACATCGCGCTACCATATATATTAGGTCGCTTTGTTCTAATCATTCAGTTTCAGGGGTGTTACTGTTTGGTTGTTCGAAGCGACCATTCTCCTATGAAATAAATGATTATGAAATAATAACATTGATAATCATCACGATTAAATAATACTTTCTTATCTATCAATGGGTTGATCAGAGTGGTTGCTACTTTTGGCAATCTCTTATATCGTTTTTAGTGATCAATAATAAAAAATTGATCAATTTTATCAATTGATCAATACTGCTGTTCTAATCAAATAAAAGGGTTTTACTGTGGATAGCAGGCTAAACATTGCAGTTGATTGCACTTTTATCTGTGAACCAGTTTACTGGCAGAATGGTAAGTTATTTGCTGTGGAGTTATTGAGTCGGTTCACAACGGCCTCTTTTAAATCGCCTATTTATACTGAGCGCTTCCTTCATCAACTTAATGCTCAAATGAAGGCTAAGCTGCTGTTTGACCAATTATGTGCGGTAAAATCACAGCAGAAATGGTTTATTGACCAACAAATAATACTCTCAATTAATATAGATTTTGATATGGCTCAAACGGTGCTGTATGACGAAGACGTCATATCATTATTAGCTATGATGCCCTTTATCCGGCTAGAAATAATGGAGAGTTTTCCCAATCTCAGTGATGGGCCGAAGAACACACTATTAAGTAAGCTGGCTGAACGATATTCATTATGGTTGGACGATTTTGGTAGCGGTAATGCTCACCTGGCGGCCGTTGCCAGTGGGTTCTTTGAATGTGTCAAAATTGATAAGCACTTTTACTGGCAATGGGGGGGAAGTGCCACGTTCGATAACCTGCTGACACGACTTCGTGAGCACTGCCAGTGCGTGATAGTTGAGGGGGTAGAAACTCATCAACAGCTTACTCAGTTATCTGACCTCGGGGTGGATGCCATGCAAGGTTATCTATTTAGTTCATTTCCGTTGATTGAGGTGGAGAAGTTGTCGCTAGAATAAAGCTAAATTTTTCCGATAGGACATCAACTTAGGGTACTTTTTGTAGTGGATATCACAGTTATATCTGGCTGATGAGTGGATGATAGAGTCCCTATTTCGGTAAAGGCTATAGTTCATGTCTCAATATAAATTAGCTAAAACAGTATTCTTCGGGGATTTAAAAGTTAGCACCGCACTTTATAAGTACGAGATTTATTGTGAAGAATCTGAGCTGGTATACCATGCTGCTATTTATTCTGAGCAAGTCATTGCTGCTGGCAAACACACTTATCCGGTTTGGGTAAGAAAAGACCATATGATTTTAAAAGCACCGGCGCATATGCTGGATAAAGCCGTTGAGGCATGCGAAGAGCATTGGCTGAAGCACTACAAAGCTTAAGGCGGCGTTAACGTCTTTGTTCTGGCTGGTAGTATAAAATCAAATACGCCTGTATTCAGGCGTATGATTAAGTTGACTATTGTTTACCACCACAGCGCAAAACAATCTGCGTGGTTAATCAAATAACTCTGAGAGGAAACTTTTCTTTTTGTAGTGTTTAGGTTTTGCATATCCGTGATTATCACG
The DNA here is from genome assembly GCF_048593855.1 of Yersinia sp. 2542 StPb PI. Lineage (NCBI taxonomy): Bacteria > Pseudomonadati > Pseudomonadota > Gammaproteobacteria > Enterobacterales > Yersiniaceae > Yersinia > Yersinia sp. 2542 StPb PI. The sequence continues at coordinate 6,455 of NZ_JAZGQA010000189.1, read as the reverse complement.
TTCACGTTCACGTTCTCTGGTGTCAGAGTATGGCGCTGATGTTGATGTCGGTGTACTTTCAGCCGATTTTTCAATGATTTTATCCAGTTCTCCGCGATCCAGCCATACACCACGGCAGTTAGGGCAATAATCGATCTCAATGCTTTTACGTTCAGACATCACCAGTTGGGTATCTTTGCATACTGGACACTGCATAGTCTTCATCTCCGCATTTAACAAAATGACTCAACGTCACGATAGAAAAATCGATATCTGATTAGACAATGATTCTCAGTAATTATAAGTAAAGATAATTAAATACATGTAATCGCCGGACGAGATGGCTACATGCAACCGATTTTGTCTATGGTTGGATAGATGTCAGACATCTGTAGTGATTCAGAATACCCGTTTATAGGGTTTTACAATAACCGACTGATACACACCAGCCGCGCTATAAGGGTCTTGTTCCGCCCAGTGTTCAGCCTCTTGTTGCGAGGCAAATTCGGCGATAACAGTCGATCCAGTAAATCCGGCAGCACCAGGGTCTGCGCTATCAATGGCTGGGTTCGGGCCTGCTGTCAGTAGGCGGCCTTGATCCTGCAATACTTGCAGGCGGGCCAGATGTGCAGGGCGAACGGATAAGCGCTTATCAAGTGAATCAGGAACATCCGTTGCAAAGATTATATAAAGCATGTTTCACCTTTAAAATTATCATACCCCTCATACTGCAAGCTGCATCTGCGTTGGCAGCCTTCCTGCAACTCGAATTATGTAGGGTATATACCTCAATATGATGATTTGTATTCGTTGCGCCATAACACCATGTTCTATCCATAAATTCAATAAGGTGCAGAAAGGGCGACATCTAAAATTCTCAGATGAATACACCGGTAGTTAATAATGAAATAAAATGATAACTAAGCGTAACGAGAAAGTATTATTTGGTTGATATTGCCGTTTAAAGCATCATTTAAGGCTGTTGAGGAAGATTGTTTGCGCTTGCTTATTGAATATGATTGCTATTTGCATTTACACTTAGCTGCATTAGAGGACATTGAATTATTATGCAGCTAAATAAATTTTTCCTGGGTCGACGGCTTACATGGCCAATCGTATTTTCAGTTGGTTTACATGGCAGCGTAGTTGCGGCATTACTGTACGTTTCTGTCGAGCAAATGAAGGTACAACCTGAAATAGAGGATGCACCGCTGGCCGTTACGATGGTCAATATAGCCACCTTTGCCGCACCACAACCAGCGGCGGCGGAGCCACAGGCCGAACCGGAACCCGTTGAAGAAACACCGCCAGAGCCTGAGGTGTTGCCAGAACCTGTTCCTGTACCGATTCCTGAACCGGTGAAGCCGAAACCAAAGCCCAAGCCTAAACCGGTGAAAAAAGAAGTTAAAAAGCCGGTAGTGAAAAAGACCGAAGCACCACCGGATGACAAGCCGTTCAAATCTGATGAGCCGGCACTGGTTGCCAATAATGCGCCGGTAAAAGCCGCGCCGAAAGCGTCAGTTCCGGGGGCATCAACCACTGCTGGGCCAAGAGCCTTGAGTAAGGCGAAGCCAACTTATCCGGCAAGGGCACTGGCTTTGGGGGTCGAAGGGCAGGTTAAGGTCCAATACGATATTGACGAAAATGGTCGTGTCACTAATGTGCGCGTTTTGGAAGCGACGCCGCGTAATACCTTTGAGCGTGAGGTGAAGCAAGTGATGCGTAAATGGCGATTTGAAGCGGTTGCGGCTAAAGATTATGTCACCACCATTGTGTTCAAGATCGGCGGCAATATGGAAATGAACTAAGGTTATTATGGTGTTACTCAGTCTGCTATTGAGTAATCAGCAAATATCATAATAAGAAAAGGGTCGCTGTTATACAGGGCGACCCTTTTTTTGCGTCAGGACAAGCTCGGCCAACGATTATTGCGTTGCGCCAACCTCGAAATTCCCTCTGCCGTTAGGTAGCGCACGGGCTTTACCGGCATCATCCACCGCTACATAGGTAAATACCGCTTCAGTGGCACGATAGCGCTGCCCGATTGGCTCAGAAGAGACCTTTTTCACCCACACTTCAATATTGATGGTAATTGAGCTACGGCCGGTTTTAATACAGCGGGCATAGCAACAAACCACATCGCCCACAGCGACTGGCTTGAGGAAGGTCATCCCATCCACCCGAACAGTGACAACTCGCCCTTGAGCTATCTCTTTGGCCTGAATGGCTCCGCCAATATCCATTTGTGACATTAACCAACCGCCAAATATATCACCATTAGCATTAGTGTCTGCGGGCATTGCAAGGGTACGAAGTACCAATTCACCATTAGGTAATGATTGCTCACCGCGAGGTGATAATTGTTCCTGAGTCATCTCTGCCTACTTCTAAAAGTAAATCTATTCACCTGGAATGGCTCACTGAAATTTCAATAAGCGCAAATATACCAACGTCATTGAGGCCGCAGGGCGATGCCTGTTTGCAGTCTCAATGACGTTGGGAGCTATTATTTAAGATTATGACTTTTTCTGTTCTTCCGGCATATGTCGGTAAATATAAACGCCACTGATCAATGTGAATATCAGGGTGAGTGCGGTTAAACCAAAGACTTTAAAGTTTACCCAAATATCTTGCGGTAACCAGAATGCGACATAAATGTTCAGCAGGCCACAAGCCAGGAAGAACAGCGCCCATGACATATTCAGTGTTGACCATACCGCATCTGGTAGCGTTAGCTCTTTACCCAGCATGCGCTGAATCAATGGTTTTTTCATAACCCATTGGCTTATTAACAAAGCAACAGCGAACAGTGCATATAACACCGTCACTTTCCATTTAATGAATAAGTCGCTGTGGAATGTGAGCGTCAAGGTCCCGAATACCAGCACCATAACAGCGGTAACTAATGTCATCTTTTCTACTTTACGGTACTTAACCCAGGTAAAGGCTAACGCGAGTAGTGTCGCGACAATCAGCGCCCCTGAGGCGACAAAAATGTCATACATCTTGTAGAAAACGAAAAATACGACCAGTGGGAGAAAATCTAAAAGTTGCTTCATGAATCAATCCATCATTTGTACACAGCCCGACTATACCGGATTCAGTGGTGTGAGGGTACCAGCGGTAAAATACTATTATCCTTAATTATCCGTCGGAATGCGCGCTCTGCCAGTGGAATTTGCAGAAACTTACGATAAACAAGTAACAGATTTTGTCAGCATATTGCCAGTAGTGCGTTAACCCAGCATGATGAGTAATAATTATTGGGTTAGGTGTTGTGGAGTAAATATGCAGAGAAGATCACTTCGGTACTGGATGCCGGGTTTGACCCAATTGATGGCGTATGAACGTGAATGGCTCAAACCCGATGTCAGGGCGGGTCTATCCGTGGCCGCAGTCGCATTACCTATTGCTATTGCTTATGCTGAATTGACGGGGGTTAGTGCCGCTGTTGGTTTGTACTCATGTATTTTGCCGATGATTGCCTACGCTTTCTTTGGTTCATCGCGACAATTAATCGTCGGACCTGATGCGGCAACTTGTGCGGTGATTGCCGCGGTGGTCGCGCCGCTGGCTGCGGGGAGCAGTGAGGTGCATTGGCAGCTCACCATCATGATGACATTGATGATGGGCACATGGTGTCTGGTGGCCAGTCGTTTCAAGCTGGGGGCTTTGGCTGATCTATTATCACGGCCAATATTGACCGGGTTACTTAATGGGGTGGCAATTACCATTATTGTCGATCAGCTCGGTAAGGTTTTTGGTTTTATGACCCGCCCCCCACAACTGATTGAGCGGGTACTGGCATTACCCCATAATTTGATTAATAGCCATTTGCCCACCGTCGCCATTTCACTACTGACTTTTGTGGTGCTGTATGGTGTTAAGTGGTTACGGCCAAACTGGCCTGCACCGCTGTTGGCGATCGTCATGGCGACCTTTGTTTCCTGGGCTGCCAATATGCAGCAATTTAGCGTGGCGGTGGTTGGCGGGTTCGATGGTGGCTTGCCAATGGTGCATTGGCCTGATTTCCAACCCGGCCTGCTGCGCGATATGGTTATCCCGGCACTTAACCTGGCCGTGGTCAGTTTTGTTAGCATGATGCTGACCGCGCGTAGTTTTGCCGCCAAAAATGGTTATGAGGTGGATGCCGATGTAGAACTGCGCGCCTTGGGTATTACCAACATTGTTTCAGCGCTATCACAAGGTTTTGCTATCAGTGGGGCCAGTACCCGTACAGCCGTAAATGACGCCAATAATGGCAAAAGCCAGTTGGTTTCTATTATTGCTGCGTTGATGATTGCGATGGTGTTGCTGTTTTTAACCCGACCGTTGCAATTTATCCCAATCGCAGCGCTGGGCGTGGTGCTGATTTATGCTGCCTGGTCACTACTGGGATTCAGGAGTTTATGGCAATTACGTAAACGTAATACTCAGGCTTTCTATTTAGCGATATTTACTTTTGTCAGCGTAGTATTGGTCGGCGTGATTAGTGGTATCGGATTGGCGGTACTGTTGGGGCTATTGCAGTTCCTGCGCACGGTATTCCGCCCAACAGAACAGTTATTAGGGGTTAATGCTGATGGTATGATCCATTCAATGCGTAGCGGCAATGGGATCAAACCTGTACCCGGCGTGATGATTTATCGTTTTAATTCACCTCTGACCTATTTTAACGTGGCGTACTTTAAGCGGCGGATTTTGAATTTGGTTGACAGCACACCCCATCAGGCAGATTGGGTGGTTATTGATGCGGTCGCCAGTTTTACCTATGCCGATATCAGTGTTCTATCGGCGATTGATGAGCTTAAACGTGACCTGAAGCAACGCAATATTAAGTTGATACTGGCGGGAAGGCGTACCGAACTAACACGCTGGTTTAGAGTTAATCAATTGAAAAGTCAGGATAATGACCTAATTCTGGTACCGGATCTCTATCTGGCACTAAAACTGATTCAAAGTAAGCAGCGGGTGGCAGAGAAACAAGAACCAGAGATAGGTGCCGAGCCTGAAGTTAGTGCATAGGTATCAATCATTGATGAACAAAAAGGGCCGTAATGGCCCTTTTTGCTTTTACTTGGCGGGGTACTTACTCCGCTGGAGTGGCAGGGCGCAACAACATATATAAACGGAACAAATACACCAGCAATAATGCAGAAACCAGATTGCTAAGCGCACTTAAAATAATAGTCGCAATCGGTGTTGGCAAAATAGTCAGGTGGCTTACCAGATACAACAGAATCAATTTGGCCGCTATCCACAGCATCATCGCAGGGATGATTAACCGCACATTGGCAAATGCCAATTTAATACTGACTCTTATGGCCGAGAAAACCCCCATTTTCTCTGTGGTCACGATAATCGGTGAGAGTGATAACGCGACAGCAATGACCACACCAGGCACGATAAATATTGTTAATCCTAACTGAATCAACAAAGTACCGATAAACATCAGCAGCAGCAAGCGAGGCAAGATCGGTACTGAAATACCAATAGCTTGCAATGCACTGACCCGACGGCCCATCGATACCATAGAAATCAGGGTTAGCATTCCACCGACTAATAACACGTTACCGACTAAGGCAGAAAAGGTCGCCGCCGCAGAGACTTTAAGCAGCACCATCTGCTGCTCCGGTGTCATCTGCGATACTATCTCACTGATACTGACACTTGCTGATGACGCAATATCACCGTCCGCAGCACTTAAAATACCCAGTTGTTCAGCATCAGGGATAAATGCCTGATTCAGCATGACGGTAATGAACGCAGTCAGTAAAGCCAGCAGCAGGATTGCCGGCAGTTGATTACGTAAAAAGTTAAAACTGTCACGGTATAAACTGTTAGCCGTGATAGGCATGAAAGCTCCTTGGGATCGAAAAAATAGCGCTAGCCGATGATTATACCTTGTTATGAGGCGCTGTGGGATCCTGTCATTAATCTAGCAGTGATTTCTTCTAATCTGATTACCTCGACGTTATCAATAGCTAACGGTGGTAACCCATAGTGCGCACGGGCGCGGTCACAGTGCGGATTATGAATTCCGGCATCCCCTGAGCGTTCAAATTCATAACAGGGTGGTGGGCGGTCGCCATAAATTGTACAGGAAACAGCGTGACCGACTTCACCTTGAAGTGCACTGCAACGGGGGGATTTACAGTTAGTACCGGACATACAGCTTATAAAGGGTGTGACTTGTTCGGTCATGGCGTTGGGCACTGTACCGCCTCCCTCTTTGGCTTCAGCCCAATAGAACGACACTCTAAAATAGGCGCAACACGCACCACAGTTTTGACACGGATTAATTTCAGCGTTCATCTTGAATCTACTGCTCCTTACAAAGTAAACAGCCAACCGATCGCGATTTCACACATACAACATCCAAGCATAGCAGCATGACAACGGTTCCATTTTTCATCAATGGCTGTTAGCACAATTTGCGGCTAAATGGTTTTTATGATCCAGATCAATTTCAATAT
>NZ_JAZGQA010000188.1:0-8078 GCF_048593855.1 Yersinia sp. 2542 StPb PI | reverse complement strand
AATCTAACGCAGTGAATTTATACTATATTAATGCAATACATTACAACCAAAATACAACATTTATTTAATTTAAACCAATATATAAATAAATGCCACGGGAGCCCGCCGCTATAATTAAATAACAGTAAAGCAACCCAAGTTGTGAATATAAAAGTAGCGAATTTAAAACGCTATTTTATATTCACAATAATCATGTACTCAGCCAATGAGTACATATAATTTTGTATTTAGAGGTAGGACATAATAACCACCCCACTACCACTAAACGTACCCGCATCAGGTAATCCCACCGAATGAAGTGTTGATTCAATCAGGAAACCTGTCTGCCCAACGGGGGCGGTGACTGTGACACCACTGGACAAGTCTTGACCTGACACTTTTAATGTTGAAGTCAGTTTACCGTTTTGTCCAAGATTGATACTTTTGCCACCTACCAGTGTCAATATCACCGATGTGCTAACCGTACATTTGATGTTTAATGGCTCACTTTTTATTGCACCATCAACATTTTGCTGATTAAGTGAACCATAATTGATATAGACATCACCGGTGATTTCACAGGTTTCCGGGGTCGGTGGAACCGTGCCACAATAAGAGCCGGGAATAACCCTACCACTGGTATTACCATCATTCGAACCTTGCCAATACATCACACCAAAGCAGCTACCAGCCGCACGCAATGGGTCAGGTGTCACAGTACTCCAACTTCCCGACACCCCATTTTTAGCAATAAAGGCTGCTCTCATCACCTCTGCCGTTGCCCCTTGAGAAACAATAACTCGCGTCAAGGCATTGGATGGGTTACCACATATTTCAGCATTGGCCGCCGTCGAGTAGTGACATATCGCCACAGAACAAGATGCAGCAGTACAAAGTGTCCCCTGCATTTCTTCGCTCGGCCAAGAGAATGTTCCTTGGTATTGCTGCCCTACCCGCGTTTGCGTCGAAACCCAAGCACTGGCCTGGCTATAAAGTGGAAATAAAAACAGCACGCAAGCAATTAGCCAGCAATATTTATGACTTAGTCGCATATTAGGCTTTGTCATTCGTTTAAGTTCCATTGTCTCTATCCGCATATCGGCATTTAAGCTGTTGATAATGAGTTTCAGCGTTAACATATTCGTATTGAAATAAGATTAGAGGGGAGATCCCATTAATAATATTGCAGATTAAATGTTGCGACCGCATTGAACTCACCGCGCTTAATAGTACGTTGAGATATCGCCTCGGGTTCACCCCGAACATAAGCTTTCAAGGTAATAACGTTATTACCTGTATCAAGTGCAATATCGTCACTCGACTGATTCAGATACAGAGGTGTCCCCGCCATTGTTTCAAGACCAATGGCGATTCCAACATCACTGCCATCAACCGCCAATAACCCAGGTAAATTAACACTATCATTACCAGTAAATACAATGTTGGCTGTCGTACCTAAGCTGATATCGCAATCGACCAGATGTAGTTGAAACTGTTTGCCTGATGTACGCTGATTCGAATACAGATATTTATCGACGATAGTGCCAAAATTCAAACTAATAGCTTCATCACCGGGACGAATAGTGCAAGGCTCTGCGACCAAGGCGCCATGAAAACGCATATTGTCAGCGGCCGATACCGGTATCATCCAAAATAAATTCAGAATTAGAATACTTAAAATAGCTCGCCCACGGCGCATCAGCAGATTTAAATTAGTCATCATTTGATCCTATTGATAATCCACTAATAAAGTAGCGGTAGCCTCAAAACTTCCTTCACTTAATGTTGCCCCAGCAGCTTTAACAGGTACAGCCTTAAGTACCGGTGGGTTATTTTTGTCATAAGCAACACGGGTATTAAGTGCAAAAGGAACACCGTTTTTCAGTAAACGAATACCCAGATCCTGAACATCGGTTTGTATCGCTGCGGGGTCAAATGTAGTAACCGATGCACTGACAATCGTTAGACCTAATTCCAAACTGCTACTGGTTGTTTCGCAGGTCATGCTGTAAGGCACATCCTGGGTATAATTAATACCATCAATCTTGTTCACGCCCAGATTTTCCCCGAAAGGCACATCTATCGTATTTCCCCCATTAATCACACAAGGGGCGGGGTTAATTAATGTCCCCGTGAACAATACGTCATCCGCATACACCAGCGTGCTACTCAGTGTCAGTACCACCGCAATGGAACAACGCGATATCAGTGATCCGTTTTTCATTACTGATACTCCACAACCATGGTCGCTGTACCGTAAAAATCTCCCGCGCTCAACGTTGCACCGGGTTGTTTGACCGGTACGGCCTTCAGCACCGGGATAGTCGGATAGGAAAAGGTGAAAGCACTATTCAGTGACAATGCTTGATCATTACGTAGCAATTTGATCCCCAGCGCCGAATTATTCGTGCTCAAGACACTGGAATCAAAACCCGCACCGTTTCCTTTAATTGTCATTTTCAGCGCATTGGATACCGCCCCAGTACAATTCAATGTATAGGTCACCGGCTGCATATACTGAGTGCCATCAACCCGCGAAGTCAGAACATCATTGCCAAAACCGACAAGGATAGTGCCGGTATTGTTAATCACGCAGGGTGGAGGATTAATTAATGTGCCGGAGAACAGCATGTTGTCCGCATAGGCCAACGTACTGCCGAGAGTCAGTACCACCGCAATGGAACAGCGTGAAATCAGTGAATTAATTTTCATTACTGGTACTCCACTACCAGGGTCGCTGTGCCGGAAAAATAACCCGTGCTCAACGTTGCATTTGTTTGTTTAACCGGTACCGCCTGCAATACAGGAACATTCGGATAAGTAAAGTTGGATGCCGTATTCAGTGGGAATGACTGCCCATTACGTATCAACTTGATCCCCAGACCTGAATTACTCGTTTTCAAGACACTGGTATCAAAATTTGCCCCATTACCATTAATGCTTAATTTCAGTGCATTAGAGGCGGCCGAAGTACAGTTCAACGTATAATTCACCGGCTGCATGTAGTTGCTACCATCAATATTTGATGTCAGGACGGTATCGCCAAAATTAACGTTGATAGTGTTGTTACTGTTAATCTCGCAAGGCGGTGCGGCAAAAATAGTGACTGAGACATTGACTGTCGCAGACTTATTTAATGCCCATGCTGAGCTACTAAACAACATAGTCATCACTACGGCCGCTGTCCCTACGATGGCTGTCATCCCAAAGATGGACGTCATGGCCCGCCGGGTAACTATTCCCTTACAAACAACAGTCATCCCATATTCCTTATTCATCGTTCAGCCTGACACCCGCCCAGTATTCTTCTTATGCAGCGCCCTGAAATACACCGTTACTTGATGCTTTCAACCACAGAACACGTGCTCCCCGAACAGCTAAAGATCAGCTTGGGACGACCGCCAAAATCATTGACATAAGTTAGTACCGGTTTGCTGCCCAATGCGGCGGCACTGACATCCAACATGCTTTGCGCTTTTGGTGCGATCATCAGCGGCTTGAAGTCGGCTGCTGTTTTCCCGGCTTTGCCGTCACTGGCATCGACCAACGTGATGTAATACGGCGTTGGGTTATTAACCTGATAACGATCACCCTGACGAGTCAGCTGTAACTTCTCTTGCCAAGGTGTCGACATATCAGCCTTTTGTGGCACGATGCTAACTGGGCGGTAGAAAAGTTTGATGCGCGTTTGCAGTGCAATCTGCAAAGTATTGGGCTTGTCCGACCGCGGTGGAATTTCACGCAGGTTAAAATAGAACAAGGTTTCCCGGTCTTGCGCCAACTGACTCACCGCAGGCAAGCTTTGTATTTTTAACTGACTCATCGCGCCAGGCTCTACTCGCTGAACCGGTGGAACTACCGTCAACGGTGAATTGATTTTGTTACCCTGCTCATCTTCAATCCATCCCTGCGCCAGATAAGGTAGCTCCTTATTCTGGTTGCTGATGTTCAAGCTGATCGACTTATCGCCGCCATTAAGAATCGCCCGGGTTCTGTCCAGTGCAATCGCTGCTGTTGCTTGCTGAGCCATAAGTGCCGTCACCAAAATCGCGGTGATACGCAGTTTGTTATTCAATTTCATTACCTTTTCCTTCGAATTAATCTTGTCAGAACCTGGTGGCGCCGATCGTTTTCACTTAGCTGAACGGGCGGTTACCCGCAGGTTCATTACCAAACCTTTCTACTGCGACACCGGAGGTTTATCCCCCGTCGCTATTGGCTGGCAAGGCAACAGTAGATTCGCCAGTATTGCTGGAGAAAGAGCCTGCGGCAGAGTGATGCTGCATTGCGCCTTCCCATTCCAGTGTACTGACATGGTTTCACCGGCTTTGATCCCACTGAGATAGGTGGAACCGTCGTCGTTAACAATGCCGGTCTCTTGCTGATTTTCATTTAACACGGTGGCCCCAAATGGCGGTGATGTGCCATCTGCCATACGTATCATGGCCATCGCTTTTTCGCCGGAAATCACATTAAAGCGGCGATAACCAATAGCACCTTCAGTCAATGTGACCTGGGCTATGGTTCCTCTGGCTTCAACATCGTCTGCCAGGTTATCGATATCTATACTGGCCCGATTGCGGTAGTAGCTATTCACATCACCGACCACAGCTTTACCAAACTGGTTGGTCTGTATCGATGAGCCATATCCCTGAACCGGAACGCCGGATACCCCTTGGGTATCGAGTAACAAGCGAGTGCCGCCAAGGGTATTAACCCGATGCAAAGCCCCGCCTTCAGGGGTGATAGTTGCCCCGCCCTGAATACCTAAACCAACAGAAGAGTATTGTCCTTCCTGATAGCTGGCGTTGGCATTGATATCCGCACTATTACCTATGTGGTTATAGTTACCACTGACTAGCGCGCCGCTACGTGCTACGCCGGTATTGATCTGGTAGTTGTTGTGAGCATCCAGACGATCGGTATAACCCACTCGCTGACTGTGTTCACGACCACTCACCGTCGCGCTATAACTGATTGTTGCGCTGTTACCAAACGGCATCGACATGGAGAGATACACGCCATCGTCATTGCTTTCGTTATAGCGGTTACGGTAAGCCGAGAAGGTCAAACTGACGTTTTTCACTTTACCGATATCAAAATAACGCGAGAGCGACAGGTTATAGCGGTCATTCGCCGAACGATCCCAATAGGTCTGATGGCTATAGTTCAGATACGCGCTCAGCCCCAGATCTTGAAATTGCTGGTTGAAGCTGATGGTGTACATCTCTTTATTGCCACCCACGTCATTGTTGCGATAACGCGCATCGAGATATTCAGTCATGCTCATAAAGTTACGTTCAGAGAAGCGATAGCCCGCAAATGTCACCTGACTGCCTGTTTCCTGAAAGTTTTTCGAATAGTTGACTCGGTAAGAGCCGCCACTCAACGTACCTTGCTCGGGTAAATTGGCCCAAGATTGGGTCATATCAACCGATACGGCACCAAATTCCATCAAATCACGGCCAACCCCGATGGATGCCGCTTGATATTCGTTTTCACCACTGATCCCACCACCAAACAATGACCAGCCGCTATTGATCCCCCAGGAGAATTCCCCGGTACCAAATACTGGCCCTTCAGACCGATGTCCGATATCCGAAGGCTTACCGGCAGCCATGCGATAGCGCACCATGCCAGGGCGGGTCAGATAAGGAATACTGGCGGTATTCACTTGGAATTGTTGAACTTGTCCGTCAAGTTCCTCGACCCGCACATCCAGCGTGCCGGAAACAAAACTGTTCAAGTTCTGAATACGGAAAGGACCGGCAGCGACCAGTGTTTCACTCAACACACGCCCTTGCTGACTCACAACAACTCGCGCGTTGGTACGGGCAACACCAGTAATTTCAGGGGCATAGCCACGCAAATTAGGCGGTAACATATTGTCATCGGTCGCCAGACTAGCGCCGCTAAAGCGGAAGCTATCAAAGATGGCGGAGTTCAGAAAATCTTCACCCAACGTCAACTTGGCACCCAAACTCGGGATAGCGCGATAGGCGTAATAGCGGCTCCAATCCCACTGACGCTCAGTCGGTGAACCCGATGATTGGTCAACCCGCGTTTGCCAATCAGCACGGAATCGCCAGGCACCCAAGTTAGCGCCGGTGGTCCCGTTCCCACTTAACGTGTTGTTATTGGTATTGTTCGTTTCCTGGCGGTTCAATTGCCCTAACAAGTTGTAATCGAACAGCACTCCAGGAATACCATCCTCCCAACGAGAAGGGGGATCCCAATCGGGTTCGCTGTATTCCAGCCAGGCTTGCGGCACACTCAGGTACAGTGCTGACTTCGCCAAATCACCTTCCACGGTCAGACCGGGTAAGCTGCTGATATCGAGACACTCCCCATCACGCGACCAGGTCAGCTTTTGGAAGCTGTCTTCTTTCAATGCCAGCAACTCAATTAACTGGGGTGTTAAACACGCCTCACTTTTATTAGGATCTTTTTCTGAGACGTAGAACACAACCGGCTGTTCGCTGAGCTCCTGCTTATTCATACTAACCAATAAGTTATAGTGCCCAGGCATGATGTAGCCGCGTTGGGAGAACTGACTCAGGTCAAAATTAGCGCGATCCTTGGTATCCAGCACATCGGTATTAAACTGAATATCATCACGGGCTTGCGCTCCATAAGCATTGCCACTTAATGCAACTGCAATCAAAATTCGCAATAAATCACGACGGGCAAAACCGGAGGTGATGGAACGAGCGGATACCATGGGATATGTCACCTTACTCATTGAAATCAGTAATAATCCAATTTGAAACGAACGCTAGAATGATAAGTTCCAGCACGCAGTGTCTTACCATTGCCCACTAACCGCAGGGCATAATTGAGTTTCATATCAGCAGGAATTATATTGATCTCCGGTGATGCCACCCCTGGCGTCGAAACATTGCCTTTATCATCAATAATTTGCATTGCCACTCCTTCGGCTTCACCATTAACCGCAAAATTATTACCGTCCGCGGCACCGTCAAATGTCACAACAAAATGCTGCTGGTTCGACTTATCTGGATCAGGGTGAGCTATCGTGCAATGCAACAACCGAATCTCAAACGGGTGTTCATCCCCTGCGCCGTTCTGAACCAATTTACCAATAGGCAAAATCGCCATATCGATGGTCTGTTCCAAGCTCCCGGGATCTATCGCACAAGCAGTATCAGTAATACTTCCTTCCATACTCACGCGGCCCCAGGCTGTTTTCATGGGATCTGCCGTTACCGGTAAGCTCAGCAATGACGCCATCAGTAAGGAAGGAAGCACTATCAAAAAAAATGACCTGAACATAAATCACCTAACTCATCCAATACGTATCTTTCTCAAGAGAAAAAGACATGCGGAAAAATCCGCATGTCCAATTAGAAAAGGGTGACTTATTGGTAAGCCAGGGTGAAATCAGCAACGCTTGAGAAGTTGCCTGGTTTGATAGCGTCAGATGCAGTGCTACCTTGCAGGTAAGCAGAGAATGCCAGGGTGTTGTTACCAGTAACCAGAGTCTGCTCAGCAGTTGCTTGGCCCAGAGTAATAACGGTACCTGAACCATCAACGATAGCGATACCAGCGCCTTCAGCTACACCAGTAATGCCCAGCAGGCCAGGTACTGCTGCTGATTCTGCACCGCCGAAAGTGGTGGTTACAGATTGCAGAGTAGTGATGTCACAGTTTTCCAGTTTGATTTTGAAATCTTGTGCAGTTGATTTGCCGCCATTCTGCAGTGCCACGTTAGAGATCTGGCCCATTTCAACAGTCTGTGCATCTGAACCTGCTGCGATTGAGCAAGGTGCATCAATGATTGAACCATTGAAAGTCACAGTACCGTGGCCTTGATCAGCAGCGTTAGCCATAGAAGCAAAACCTAATACCAGAGCAGCAGCCAAGACAGTTTTATTCAGTTTCATTACGTGATTCCTTTATACACAATTAAAATTTAATACGCTGATTTGCTTTGAAAAAATCAAAGTAAATACCGCGTAAAAGTTGTTTTAAAATACAAATGCATGTTGCTTCTTGCCATTAAAATACCAAAGGACAAGCTGAGAACTGCACAGAGCCATAAAGTCAATATGTAGGCATTGGTAACACCTGCACATTAA
>NZ_JAZGQA010000187.1:0-8144 GCF_048593855.1 Yersinia sp. 2542 StPb PI | reverse complement strand
ACCAAAATTAAAATTATTTAATTTTAGCTTCTTTATAGATCACGTGTTGACGGACAACTGGATCGAATTTCTTCAATTCCAATTTTTCCGGCTTAGTACGCTTGTTCTTCGTAGTGGTATAGAAGTGACCAGTACCAGCAGAAGAAACCAGCTTGATCTTCTCGCGAACACCTTTAGCCATGATTCAGTTCCTTAATACTTCTCACCGCGGGCACGAATTTCGGCCAAGACCGTTTCGATACCCTTCTTATCAATAACACGCATACCTTTAGCAGATACACGCAGAGTTACAAAGCGCTTCTCGCCCTCAACCCAAAAACGGTGAGAGTGAAGGTTCGGCAGAAAACGGCGTTTGGTCGCGTTCATTGCGTGGGAACGGTTGTTACCGCTCACCGGGCGCTTGCCAGTAACTTGGCAGACTCGGGACATGTCTATTCTCCAAAAATCAAATCAGCTCGAGCTTCGTATAGGATTTGGCCGCCTCGTCAGGCTTTAGAGCCCATCTCAGCAAATTCACTGAGAAGACTCACTGTCATCAGGTCAGAAACCCCTGCCACCAGGCTATAAACCTGCTGAGATAGGCTCTTCACGCCAAACCCAAGATTCTCAAAGGTGGCGTAGTATACGCTCTGAAGCGTAAGTGCTCAAGTCCCGAACAGCTAAAGATCCTGAAAGGATCAATTATTATTGCTCTAAAGCCATCCCCGTTCAGCAAATGAGACACATTCACCCCGGCCAACCACTAAATGATCGAGCACACGAATATCTAATAATGAGCAGGCTTTTATCACCTGCGTAGTAATCAAACGGTCGGCTTGGCTCGGTTCAGCCTTACCCGAGGGGTGATTATGCGCCAGAATCAGCGCGGCGGCATTAACCTTCAGCGCTTCACGCACAATTTCTCTCGGATGGACCTCAACGCTGCTAATGGTACCAGTAAACATCTCCTCATGGCGAATAACACGATGCTGGTTATCCAAAAACATGACTAAAAAAATCTCTCGTTCGCGGTGGGAAAGAATATTTTGTAGAAACTTTTGGGTAATTTCGGGATTTTGCAGAACACTTTCCCGCATCAGGTGGGATGAAAAGCAACGGCAGGCTAGTTCTGCAATAGCTTGAATTTGGCTGTATTTAGATGCACCAATCCCTTTTTGAGCACATAACGTCTGATAATCCGCCGACATCAGCCCATGAAGTGAGCCAAACTCTTCAATCAGATATTCAGCCATCTGCATTACGTGTACTCCCGGAATACCGGTACGCAGAAAAATAGCGAGTAACTCGGCATCGGTCAGCATGGCTGCACCGTATTTCAGTAATTTCTCCCTTGGGGCTATCTGCCCATACCATTCATCCATCCTTTGGCTCCTGTGATCCCAGAACAGCACGTGCAGCATGACAGAAGGCTTTCTGCCTGGCGAACTCATGATTAAGTGCATGCGAAACGCTTCGCAAATTTGATGATTGATGACATCAAGCGACAGCCCGATAGCTAATCTGCTCAGCGGTTATGCTAAAATATTGCCTCTTACAGCTTTCATTCGGACAATCATGATGACGGGACTTTCCGGCAAACATATTGTGCTCGGGATTAGCGGAGGTATTGCCGCGTATAAATCTCCTGAGCTGGTACGCCGCTTGCGCGACAGGGGCGCAGAAGTGCGTGTGGTGATGACGACCGCCGCCAAAGCGTTCATTACGCCGCTCACGTTGCAGGCAGTCTCGGGTTATCCCGTCTCAGATGATTTACTCGATCCGGCGGCAGAAGCCGCCATGGGCCATATTGAGTTAGGTAAATGGGCTGATCTGGTCATCATGGCTCCGGCTACGGCTGATTTACTGGCCCGGGTTGCTGCGGGGATGGCAAATGACCTACTGACCACGGTTTGCCTGGCCACGGCAGCCCCTATTGCGGCTGTTCCGGCCATGAATCAACAGATGTACCGTGCTACGGCCACCCAAACGAACTTGCAGACTCTCGCTAATCGCGGAATGTTGCTGTGGGGGCCGGACAGCGGCAGCCAGGCTTGTGGTGATGTGGGGCCGGGAAGAATGCTGGACCCGCTGGAAATCGTCGCACTGGCAGACAGTCATTTTTCTGCAAAACAAGACCTGCAACATTTGAGTGTCATGATTACCGCAGGGCCAACGCGTGAAGCACTTGATCCGGTGCGCTTTATCAGTAATCAAAGTTCGGGCAAGATGGGCTTCGCAATTGCTCAGGCCGCCGCCGCGAGAGGCGCTAAAGTCACGCTGATTGCAGGCCCGGTGAATCTCTCCACGCCGACGGGTGTTAATCGCATTGATGTTGTCAGTGCTCTTGAGATGCAGCAGGTCGTGCAGAACACCGTAGCCCAGCAGAATATTTTTATTTCTTGTGCTGCGGTAGCGGATTACCGTGCAGAGCAAGTTTCTGATGAGAAAATAAAAAAACAGGGTGATGAGATCACCCTTAAGTTGGTGAAAAACCCGGATATTGTTGCCGGCGTGGCTTCGATGGCTAAAAATCGACCATTTGTGGTTGGATTTGCTGCCGAAACCCAGAATGTGGAAGAATACGCGCGACAAAAACTAGTGCGAAAGAAGCTGGATCTGATTTGCGCTAATGATGTATCGCTCGCAGAGCATGGTTTTAACAGTGATACCAATGCCTTGCACCTTTTTTGGCTGGCTGGAGAGAAACGTTTACCGCTCAGCGATAAACACCTCCTCAGTCAGCGTTTAATAGACGAGATTGTCAGCCGTTATGATGAAAAAAATCGACATTAAAATTCTGGACCCACGTGTTGGCAATGAATTTCCTTTACCAACCTATGCTACAGAAGGTTCTGCCGGGCTGGATTTACGTGCCTGTCTGGACGAGGCAGTTGATTTACTGCCGGGGCAAACCACATTGTTACCTACCGGCTTAGCCATACACATTGGTGATAGTGCTTTAGCCGCCGTCATTCTGCCGCGCTCCGGTTTGGGGCATAAGCATGGCGTGGTATTAGGTAATCTGGTGGGGCTGATTGATTCCGATTATCAAGGGCAATTGATGGTGTCAGTCTGGAACCGTGGTCAACAGGCTTTTACCATCGAACCCGGCGAACGCATCGCTCAGATGGTGTTTGTTCCCGTAGTACAAGCAGAATTCAATTTGGTTGAGGATTTTGACCAAAGTGAACGTGGTACCGGTGGTTTTGGTCATTCTGGGCGCCAATAACCTACCCTAGACCTCAATATCGTAAAAAAGCTATCACATAAGCCGCCGGGGCTTGGTACCCAGTGCGGCCGATATTTGGGTTTTTGTTATTAAGTCATTTTTAGCAAGGGTCTACTCGGACATGGCAGAAAAACAGAATACGAAAAGGAACAGGCGCGAGGAGATTTTGCAGGCTTTAGCGCAGATGCTGGAATCCAGTGATGGCAGCCAACGCATTACTACCGCTAAACTTGCCGCCAATGTGGGGGTTTCTGAAGCAGCGCTTTATCGACATTTCCCCAGTAAAACGCGGATGTTCGATAGCCTGATCGAGTTTATTGAAGATAGTCTGATGTCCCGCATTAATTTGATTCTGCAAGATGAAAAAGAGACGTTTAATCGCCTCCGGCTAATCCTGCTACTGGTATTAGGGTTTGCAGAACGCAACCCCGGCCTGACCCGAATCATGACCGGGCATGCACTGATGTTTGAGCAAGATCGTCTGCAAGGGCGGATTAATCAACTGTTTGAACGTATTGAAGTGCAATTGCGTCAAGTTTTGCGCGAGAAAAAACTGCGTGATGGGCAAGGTTTTATACATGATGAAGCGCTATTGGCGACTCAACTACTGGCATTTTGTGAAGGGATGCTTTCGCGCTTTGTCCGTTCAGAATTCCGCTACCGGCCAACACAAGAGTTTGACGCCCGCTGGCCACTGATTGTGGCGCAGTTGCAATAAGCTCAGTCGCGGCAGTCAAAAAACCTATAAAAAAAGGGCCTGATGGCCCTTTTTGCTGGCTTAGCAATACCGTGGCTAGATACCGTATTCTTTGCGATATTCACGCACTGCTGCCAGATGATCAGCCATTTCTGGTTTTTCTTCCAGATAACTTATCACATCACTCAACGTCACAATCGCAATCACTTTGCAGTGATAATCACGTTCAACTTCCTGAATCGCTGAAATCTCACCACGGCCACGTTCCTGACGGTCCAATGAAATCATTACGCCGGCCAGGGTCGCGCCCTGTGCATTGATAATCTCCATTGATTCACGAATAGCAGTACCAGCGGTTATTACATCATCCACCAGCATGACTCGGCCTTGTAATGGGCTACCTACCAGACTGCCGCCTTCCCCGTGATTTTTCGCTTCTTTACGGTTAAAACAGTAAGGCACATCGCGCTCATGATGCTCTGCCAATGCAACAGCCGTCGTCGTCGCAATTGGGATACCTTTGTATGCTGGCCCGAACAACAGATCGAACTCCACACCACAATCTACTAAGGCAGCGGCATAAAAACGCCCGAGTTTTGCCAGATCCAGCCCGGTATTAAACAATCCGGCATTAAAGAAATAGGGGCTAATCCGCCCAGACTTCAGGGTAAATTCGCCAAACTTCAACACCTGCTTGTTAAGCGCAAACTCGATAAAATCGCGCTGATAGGCTTTCATGGGTACTTCTCCTCTCCAGATTGTGACTGTTCTTGTTAACTGCTTTATTAACTGACTCGATACCTAAATTGCAGGCAAAAAAAAGGCGACTAGCAAGTCGCCTTAATCAATTATTGTGCTAACACTGCTTTCTGTGCCTGGAAAATAGTCTCTATTCCCCCACGGGCCAGAGCCAGCAACGACAAGAGTTCTTCGTGACTGAATGGTTCGCCTTCTGCGGTGCCCTGCACCTCAATCATCCGGCCATCTTCCATCATCACCACATTCATATCCGTTTCTGCGGCAGAATCTTCTACATATTCCAGATCGCAAAGGGCCTCGCCTTTAACGATACCGACAGAAACTGCAGCAACCAGACCTTTCATCGGGTTCGCTTTCAATTTACCCGCCGCGACCAGTTTATTCAGTGCATCGGCCAGAGCCACACAAGCACCACTGATTGAAGCAGTACGGGTACCACCATCAGCCTGCAACACATCGCAGTCTAAGGTGATAGTGAACTCACCTAATTTCTTCAAATCAACCGCAGCACGTAAAGAACGGGCAATCAGGCGCTGAATCTCTAAAGTACGGCCACCTTGTTTACCTTTCGCGGCTTCACGGGCATTACGGCTATGAGTAGCACGCGGCAACATGCCATATTCAGCAGTTATCCAGCCCTGCCCTTGGCCTTTGAGAAAGCGCGGAACACCCTCTTCGACCGTGGCGGTACACAATACTTTGGTATCGCCAAACTCAACCAATACTGAACCTTCAGCGTGTTTCGTGTAATTACGGGTCAGGGTGAGTGGGCGGACTTGTTGTGCTGCTCGGTCTGCTGGACGCATGGGCTTTCTCCGGCTTTAAATCGATATTGGTCGCGCATTATACGGCCTTAGTGATGTAATGCCTATCCTGCCTGCGCCTCGGAGGCTATAATCGCTGCATCTTTTCTTTAAAACGGGTACGCAACAATGATCCGCAGCATGACCGCTTACGCTCGGCGTGACATTAAGGGTGAATGGGGTAGCGCAGCCTGGGAGCTGCGTTCCGTTAACCAACGCTATTTAGAAACCTATATTCGCTTACCTGAACAATTTCGCAGTCTGGAACCAGTTATCCGCGAACGCATCCGTGGCCGCTTAACGCGCGGCAAAATCGAGTGCAACCTGCGTTTTGAACTGGATGCCAACGCACAAAGCTCTCTGATCCTTAACGAAAAACTGGCAAAGCAGTTAGTTGAAGCCGGTAACTGGGTCAAAATGCAAAGTGATGAAGGCGAGATAAATCCGGTGGATATTCTGCGCTGGCCGGGTGTCATGGCCGCTGAAGAGCAGGATCTGGACGCAATCAGTACCGAGCTAATGCAAGCATTGGATATCGTGCTGGATGACTTTATCGTTTCCCGCGAAACAGAAGGTGCGGCACTGAAAACCCTTATCGAACAGCGCCTTGATGGTGTTAGTGCGGAAGTGATTAAAGTCCGTGCGCATATGCCAAATATCTTGCAGTGGCAACGTGAACGCTTGCTCAATAAGCTGGAAGAAGCGCAAGTCCAACTGGAAAATACCCGTCTGGAGCAGGAATTGGTGCTGATGGCGCAACGTGTCGATGTTGCCGAAGAGCTAGATCGCCTGGAAGCGCACGTTAAAGAAACGCACAATATTCTGAAGAAGAAAGAAGCGGTAGGCCGTCGCCTTGATTTTATGATGCAAGAATTTAACCGCGAGTCGAATACGCTGGCATCAAAGTCTATCAATGCCGACGTGACCAACTCCGCTATCGAACTGAAAGTGCTTATCGAGCAAATGCGCGAGCAGATCCAGAATATCGAGTAAGTTTTAATACATCACAAAAAATGTCTTTAAAGCCCGTGAGATCACGGGCTATTTTCTATTTAATCTGCTGCCATTTCTATAATTACGTTATTCGTAGTATCTAAGGTGATTCATACCTACGACTATCGTAGCGATGAACTCTCCTCGACAACAACGTGATATTTTCAGCCAACGTCTTAAGGATGCCCGTATACTTCGAGGGTTGTCCCAGAAAGGGCTGGGTATTGCTTAGCTTGTTTTTCCCGGATTCTGGCTTTACGGTCAATTAAGTCACCATTTCCATCATAATAGCGTCTCGGCCAGATCTCAGCCGGATGAATATTCAATGCTTTCGCAATCAACCACTCACCTTTCGGCCAAGGACGGATCAGCGCATTTGCTAATGTCGATGAAGCTAACCCCGCAACGCGTGAAAGTTTAGCCAATAAAGTATTCTGCTTATGTAAAGCGGCAATAATATCCGCATGATGCCAGTCTTTTCTCATGTATCCACCTAACTCTTGGTCGTAAAAGGAGCAGATATACTCGTGAATTTATTTTGAGTTCGATACTACGGATAACGTAGCTTTTATTTTTGTCTGCTGGAGACCATGAATTTGTAGCAAGTACACGTATAAATCGTTACGAGAAAGGTGTACATGAAGCCAGCATGGAGGTAGCCCAACAACTCGCAGATGTGTTGCAAATACCGCTAGCGTACTTCTATACCGCCGACGATGTATTAGCAGACATGATGTTAGCGTTTATGGCATTATCACCAGAAGAAAAAACCATGGTATTGGCATTGGTGAAACTGTCGATTGCTGCGGCCATAAAGTTGAAGATTTTGTTACCGATGATAGTGCAATGGTTTATACCAGCCCTGAAGGTATCGTAATAATCACGGGCTGCTCTCACTCTGGCATCTGCAATATTATCGATTATGCTATTAAAGTTACCAGCGATAAACGTGTGCGTGCAGTTATTGGCGGTTTTCATTTATTAAATGCCAGTAGTGATATTCTATCCAGAACATCTGACTATTTTAAACAACTCAATGCTAAAGCAGTTTATCCCTGCCACTGTACTGATCTTAAAGCCAAAATAGCCCTAGCTAATGCAGTTTATATTGAAGAGGTCGGCGTTGGCATGATACTGAACTTTTAGTAATTAAAGTGCCCAATTTGAGCAGTAATAACGAGAATCATCTGATTATTATAATTCCATAATATTTGTAAGTGTTTGTGTATGGCAAGAGGTTTAAAGCTAATGCATAATCCCTGCTGGAATTTTAACGCTCAAATAAGAAGGATTTCGTAATGCTTAAGAATGTACTTTTTTTCGATGCTTTGCTAACACCAAAAATTCTTACTGGTTTATATTGGCTTTTACTGGTGCTCATCATTATTTCCGGCGTATTTGTAATGATAAATACCAGCGTCATCGGCGGCTTTTTTAGCATCCTTGCTGGTGGCCTTACTTCTCGAATCTGTTTTGAAATGATCATGATCGCATTCAAAAACAATGAATATCTGAAAAGAATCGCAGAAAAACCATAATTAGGATTTGGGTATTCTTACTTCATTTGAAATGGAATACCCTAATTGCTCACCATTTTGCTGTTGTAGTGATGTTAACCCGCCCAAAGTCACACTTCTCTCTCTCGAACAAGCGGCTCTTCTTCATTATTTTATCAATTAAAATC
>NZ_JAZGQA010000186.1:0-8171 GCF_048593855.1 Yersinia sp. 2542 StPb PI | reverse complement strand
TTCCCGGTCAGTGGAGGCGCATTATAGGGAGTTCCTGACAGCCTGCAACCCCTAATTTGAAAAAACTTTTCAACCGCTGAATCTTTAGTCAAAATGCCTTTAAATTGGCAGTTTTTGCAGCACCGGGAAGCCATAACCCTGCAAAACGGGCAATAAAACGTCAGTATCTGCATTCAACGCCATGCAGTAAGCAATATTATCTTCCTGAGAAGAAACTACATTTTCTTGAGAAGAGATGAGCCAGGCAGTGCGACGAGCAATTGCGGCACCGGAATCGACCATGCGAGTACCTTCAGGCAACACTTGCGCCAACTCTTCTACTAATAGAGGGAAATGAGTGCACCCCAATACAATGGTGTCCGGTGGCTCACGCATCGCCAACCATGGGTGGAGGATTTTCTTTAATGTTTCGATAGGTACAGCACCACCATGCAACTTGGACTCTGCCAGTTCCACCAGCTCAGATGAACCCAGCAATTCAATTTTGCAATCGGTAGCAAAGCGCTCAATCAAGTCCCGTGTATAAGAAGCATGAACCGTGCCACGGGTAGCCAATAAGCCAACAACACCATTGCGGGTTAATCGCACCGCCGGTTTGATAGCAGGAACAACCCCAACCACAGGGAATGCAAAGCGTTCACGTAAAGCAGGAAGTACTACTGTGCTGGCGGTGTTACAGGCAATGACGACGATTGCCAGCGGATGGCGCTGCTGTACCGCAGTGACAATTTCCAGAACGCGTTCAACGATAAACTCACCGGACTTCTCCCCATAAGGGAAAGCGACATTGTCGAAAGCATATATATAGTGGAGATCCGGCAACAACTGCCGAATCTCTTGATAGACAGATAGCCCGCCAACACCTGAGTCAAAAATCAGTGCTGTCGGGCGAGGAGCAGTATCAGCCTTAGAAGTTATAGCTTCCGGTGAGGTAATACTCTCGTCCAGCGGTTTTATAGCCATAAGCCGTTTCGTAATCTTTATCAAACAGGTTAGCAATTCTACCACGAACTGTAAGATGAGAAGTAACCGGATAACTCGCTGAAACATCTACCGTGCTATAACTCGGTAATTCACGTTGAGTCGAGCTATAGGCTGAGGTGCTATTGTCATAGCGTTTACCGTAGTACTGATAAGAAACGTCCATATCCAGATTGAACATTGTCCAATCTAATTGATACTTGGCTTGCTGTTTAGAACGACGGGCTAAAACTTCATTATTCTTATCGTTACGCGGATCCATATATTGCAATGTTATCTGGTGATTGAAAATGCCGGTATCGACGCTACCTGTCCATTCAACCCCTTTTATCGTTGCCGAATCAACATTGTAATACTGCCCTTTGTAGGTATTTGGGTCGGAGAAGTAATCGATCAGGTTTTCAATTTTGTAGCGATAAGCAGACAAACGCCAATCAAGTGGGCCAGTCAATCCTTCCAGGCCTGCCTCCCATTGGCGGGACTCCTCAGGTTTCAAATCACTGTTTGATATGATATCAAAGCGCTGCGAACCATACTGCTGACCCAGTGACGGGGCCAAAAATCCTGTTCCATAGGATAATGTCGCACGATAATCAGGGATAAATTCCCAGCCTGCGGCGGTTTGCCATGTCTCATGCCAGCCAAACTGCTCATCTTTATCTTCACGGCCCGAGGCTTCCAGCGTCACACTACCTATCTTCTGCTGCCCGCTAAGATACAAACCGGTATTATCCCGCTTATATGTATCAGAGATAGTGGTACTCGATGAGGTCAAACGCTGTTGCTGCCAGTCAACGCCAGCACTCAGCGTTGCACTCTCAAAGCTGTATGTATTACCCCATTGCACGTTACGCTGATCCATATCGTCCAGCGTAGTCGCCACGCCATAACGCCCATATTGGCTGCTGTAGTTATAATCTTTGTATTTCTGATAGCTACCGATTAATTGAGAGGAGAAAGCTCCCGCTGCATAACGTAGCCCTGCGTCATAAGTATGGTTATATAATCGCTCCTCATCACCACTGTAAGCAGGGGAAGAAATACTGCCAACATCGTAATCAGTATTGTTGGTGTAACCATAACCTCTGACGAAACCGGATATATCTTGATTGAACTGATGCTCTAGCCCTGCCCAAAAATTTTTATTACGAAAACCGTCCCGATCGCTATCCACTGGATTAGGTGAGTCGGGTTTAATGTTAAAACCGTTCGTGGTTTGATAGCCGCCCGCTATCGTCGCTAAAGTATCACCAAAGCGTTGGCGAACGCTGCCGTCATATTGCTGGTAACCTTTAGAACCAACCCCGGCATTAATCTGCCCACCTTCCTGGTCTGACTGTGTAATCACGTTAATTACACCACCAATCGCCCCAGAGCCATATACGGCAGAGCGAGGCCCGCGAATATATTCAACACGTTGCACCAAAGAGAGAGGTATTTGATTAAAGTCGACACTATTGATGATACCGGTTCGCGCCAGAGGAATGCCATCGATCAGCACTAATACATGACGGGCTTCGGTACCACGAATATACATAGAAGAGCCTTGGCCTAACCCCCCGGTTTGCGCAATATCCACGCCAGGTAGCCGGCGCATCACTTCATTGAGGCTTTTTGCCTGCCAGCGGTCGATATCATCACGCGTTACTACATCGGTGGGTGCCAATACCGTGGAAACTGGCTGTTTGAAACGGTTGGCGGTAACCACCATTTCGTCTTTATTACCTGTTGTGGTGCTGTCCTGGGCCCATCCAGAAAATGCCGTCACAGAAAGGGCTGTGATCAGCGTATATTTTTTAATTGTCATGAATACAAGCATCCAAACTCAATTGGCGGATGCCGCAGTGCCATGGCCGATAGTTCGCGACGACCACGCATATTGCGACGTAATACCGGCAGGTCTTCGGGCTTGGGATCTCTGATGTCACGTCTTCTTCATTACTTAAATGAATTAATACCGTGAAATAGAGCTGGCGATGACTTCCCGCCCTTGCGGACAGTGTCTGGTTGAAACCTATCGCCGTAACTTCCCCTTACCGCTGCGCGTCAGCTCCGGATTTACACCGGATTCCCTTTTAACTCGTAGGTGTTTCAGTAACAGCATGAGGCCGGACCGCAATGCTACGATCAAGTAAAATAGATGTCTAGACTTCCATCCTCGTTATAGGGAATAAACACAACAAAACTGGACATCACTCCCACTTTCCCTACAATCCGCAGCAATACCTCTCTTTTATAATGGCCAGACGAGAAGAAACATGACTCCCGACATCCTGCCGACAGACAGTTACGACCAACAACTGGCGGAAAAATCTGCCCGTCTTCAGACGATGATGTTGCCGTTTCAGGCACCTGCTGCGGAAATATTCCGTTCTCCGGCAGAGCATTACCGCATGAGAGCCGAGTTTCGCGTTTGGCACGATGAAGATGACTTGTACCACATCATGTTTGACCAGCAGACCAAACAGCGTATCCGTGTTGAACAGTTCCCGGTGGCAAGTTTGTTGATCAATCGTCTGATGAGTGCGCTGATGACGGCCATCAGGGCCGAACCGATTTTGCGGCGTAAACTGTTCCAGATTGATTACTTATCTACCCTAAGCGGTAAATTGATCGCCTCTTTGCTGTATCACCGTCAATTAGATGAAGAGTGGCAGCAGAAGGCGCTGGAATTACGTGAAAAGCTACGCGAACAAGGTTTTGATCTGCAACTGATTGGCCGGGCATCGAAAACTAAAATCATGCTAGATCACGACTATATCGATGAAGTGTTACCGGTTGCTGGGCGTGAAATGATTTATCGTCAGGTGGAGAATAGTTTCACCCAACCGAATGCAGCGGTGAATATTCATATGCTGGAATGGGCGATTGATGCCACTAAAAATGCCAGCGGTGATTTATTGGAGTTGTATTGCGGTAATGGTAATTTCTCGTTGGCGCTCGCACGCAATTTTGCACGGGTGTTGGCAACAGAAATCGCTAAACCCTCAGTGGCAGCGGCACAATACAATATCGCGGCAAATAATATCGATAACGTGCAAATTAT
The DNA here is from genome assembly GCF_048593855.1 of Yersinia sp. 2542 StPb PI. NCBI lineage: Bacteria > Pseudomonadati > Pseudomonadota > Gammaproteobacteria > Enterobacterales > Yersiniaceae > Yersinia > Yersinia sp. 2542 StPb PI. The sequence continues at coordinate 4,144 of NZ_JAZGQA010000186.1, read as the reverse complement.
CCGCATGTCAGCTGAAGAGTTTACCCAGGCAATGCAAGGTGTACGCGAATTTAACCGTTTGAAGGGTATTGATCTGAGCAGTTATAACTGCGAGACCATTTTTGTCGATCCCCCGCGCAGCGGGCTGGATAACGAGACAGTCAAACTGGTACAAGGTTATCCGCGTATCCTTTATATCTCCTGTAACCCTGAAACGCTGTGCGCCAATCTGGAACAGTTACAACAGACACATAAAATCAGCCGATTAGCACTGTTCGATCAGTTCCCCTACACCCATCATATGGAGTGTGGGGTATTGCTGGAAAAGCGCGGCTGACAGGCAATAGATAAGTAAAAGGGCAACGCGATGTTGCCCTTTTTCGTTTTAAAATAGGTCGTTTTAAAACATATCGCTTTCAAGTTATTGCGGCTGCTGGTTATCCGAATTATCTGGCTCAGATTCTGATTGCACCGACTTACGTGCTTTTAGCTTAAACAAGATCCAGAACACCAACACGACACTGAGAATAGAAGGAACGAAATTAGAACCAATTGCCGGATGCTCAACCCGAACAATCGCGCTATACAGCAAAATCCCGAGCAGGAAACACGCGGAGGCCAGTACTGGCAAGCCATGTGGCATGGCGAAATTGAGGTAGCGCTGATGCAAACAATATACGGCTAATATTAACGTTAGCAGCGGAAAAACTGAAAAAGGCACAAACGCGCTGAATAACGTGTTAAATGAACCATTTATTGCCAGGCCAGTAATCAACGCCAGCAGCAGGGTGCCGATTTCACGGCGAGACTGTTCCATCATTTTCCTTACCTTATTAAGTGCGAGATACGGCGAGTTTTTCCTGCTCGCGACGATACCAATAATAAGCGCCCTTGGAGATCATCCGCAGTTGTAAGACCAAGCGTTCCTCTAACTGTCGCCGTTGTTCAATATCCACGTCCAGCACTTCTGCACCAGCACTGAAGACAATTGTGACCATGGCCTCAGCCTGAGCTTCAGTGAAGCTGCGTGGCATGTGGTTTTCCAATTCGAGGTAATCTGCCAGCTCAGCAATAAAATGCTGAATTTCACGTGCCACTGCGGCACGAAATGCGGCGGACGTGCCGGAACGCTCGCGCAGCAATAAGCGAAATGCATTCGGGTTATTACCGATAAATTCCATAAATGTAGATACGGAGGTACGGATAACACTGCCGCCCTTGGCAATCCGCTGGCGTGCCTGACGCATCAGTTGGCGCAACATCAGGCCGCTTTCATCGACCATTGTCAGGCCAAGTTCGTCGACATCGCGAAAATGCCGGTAGAAAGAAGTCGGTGCGATACCAGCTTCGCGAGAGACTTCCCGCAAGCTAAGGCTGGCGAAACTCCGCTCAGCGCTCAGTTGGCTGAACGCCGCTTCGATAAGGGAACGACGAGTCCGCTCTTTTTGTTGTGCTCTGACGCCCATAATCGTGCCCAAGGGATATCCAAATTCTCAATCTAAGATATATAGTCAGCAATATACCAAACTTTATAGTAACAACCGTTATACAAACGTATCATCCCAATACTGAATTGCCGCTTTACAACACACATCACGGTGATTTACCCATGGTTGATTGACTTATACCTGTCATCTTTCAATTTACAGATGTGTTGGCTGCATCTTGAAATCTATTGGGTATCTGGTTGGGATGATGTTAATGTACCGTTGTAATTTTGTATAAGAATAGGTCTCTCCTACATGCAACAGCACTTCCATTTTGATGCCATTGTTATTGGCTCGGGTCCTGGCGGTGAAGGTGCCGCTATGGGGTTGGTCAAGCAAGGTGCCCGTGTTGCCGTAATTGAACGGTATAATAATGTGGGCGGTGGATGTACCCATTGGGGCACTATCCCTTCCAAAGCTTTGCGCCACGCCGTTAGCCGTATTATCGAATTCAACCAAAATCCACTCTACAGCGACAATGCCCGAACCATCAGTTCTTCTTTCGCTGATATTTTAAACCATGCTGATCGTGTTATTAATCAACAGACACGTATGCGCCAGGGTTTTTACGATCGCAATCACTGCCATATGTTTTCAGGCGATGCCAGCTTTATTGATGCCAATACTATCAACGTGCGTTATGCCGATGGCACCAACGATACACTACGCGCTGATAACATTGTGATTGCTACAGGTTCACGCCCCTACCGCCCGGCGAATGTTGATTTTAGCCATGAACGGATTTACGACAGCGATACCATTTTACAGCTCAGCCATGAACCTCAGCACGTCATTATCTATGGCGCAGGGGTTATTGGTTGTGAATATGCTTCAATCTTCCGTGGTTTGAGCGTCAAAGTTGATTTAATCAATACCCGCGACCGCCTACTGGCCTTCCTTGATCAGGAAATGTCAGATGCCCTCTCTTACCACTTCTGGAATAACGGTGTCGTTATCCGCCACAACGAAGAGTTTGAGCAAATTGAGGGAACCCTTGATGGGGTTATTGTCCATCTGAAATCAGGTAAAAAGGTCAAAGCAGACTGCTTGTTGTACGCCAATGGTCGTACCGGTAATACCGGCGGTTTAGGGTTGGAAAACATTGGTCTGGAAGCCGATAGCCGTGGTCTGCTGAAGGTCAATAGCATGTACCAGACAGCGCTGCCACATGTGTATGCGGTGGGTGATGTGATTGGTTACCCGAGTCTGGCCTCTGCGGCCTATGATCAGGGGCGTATCGCGGCACAAGCAATGATCAAAGGCGAAGCCAACGTTCATTTGATCGAGGATATTCCGACGGGTATTTACACTATCCCGGAAATCAGTTCGGTTGGGAAAACCGAGCAAGATTTGACCGCGATGAAAGTGCCCTACGAGGTCGGCCGGGCGCAATTTAAACATCTGGCGCGCGCGCAAATCGTCGGGATGGATACCGGTAGCTTAAAAATCCTGTTCCATCGAGAAACCAAGCAGATCTTGGGTATTCATTGCTTTGGCGAACGTGCAGCGGAAATTATCCACATCGGGCAGGCGATTATGGAACAGAAAGGAGAAGGCAATACTATCGAATATTTCGTTAATACGACCTTCAACTATCCGACGATGGCTGAAGCCTATCGTGTGGCAGCCCTGAACGGTTTAAACCGCCTGTTCTAGCTTTTCCTTTATAACATCTGGATTCATACGCAGTTGCATGTGTTCACGTATCGCCTCGGCCAGTTGCTCATAGCGGCCACGCAGTGGGGAACCGGGGCGGTACACCAACGCGATAGTGCGTTTAGGCACAGGCTTGTAGCACTCCAGATAGCATACGCCATCACGCTTGCGCTCATTCGGTACCGCCAGCGACGGCAGCAAAGTAATGCCGCTCCCCGCAGCCACCATATTACGCAGAGTTTCCAAACTGGTGGCGCGGAAATGGGTGTCTTCCTCTGCACCGGCCTGGAAACAGAAGCCCATCGCCTGATCGCGCAGGCAGTGGCCATCTTCCAACATCAATAATTTCTCACCCGCCAGCTCATGCATTTGCACTCTGTCACGATCGGCCCATGGATGATCGGCATAAATAGCCAGGCTCATCGGTTCATCAAATAGCGGAACTTCGATAAAAGCTTCGGTCTCTTTGACCAGTGCCAGAATGGCACAGTCCAGCTTGCCACTGTCCAACTGAGCCAGAAGATTCTGGGTTTGTGCTTCATGCAGATACATTTCCAGTTTCGGGAATGCCTTATGCAACATGGGAATGATTTGCGGCAACAAATAAGGCCCGACCGTAGGTATCAGGCCGATATGCAGTGGACCGGACATGCTTTCGCCCTGCAAGCTGGCCATCTCTTTCAGTACCTTTACTTCTCGCAATATAGTTCTGGCTTGTTCCACTAGCAACAGCCCAGCCTGCGTAAACAAGACCTTACGGCTAGTGCGCTCCAGCAACATCACGCCCAACTCATCTTCCAGCTTACGAATCTGACCACTTAATGTGGGTTGGCTGACATGGCAAGAGTCGGCGGCACGCCGGAAATGCCTGAATTCAGCCAGCGCCACCAAGTATTCTAAATCACGAATATTCATCTGTGCTCCGCTTTATGATAGCCATTGACGATAGATAAGATAGCAACCAGTGATTAGATCTATCAAGCGATAAAATGAATAATGTGCCCCAACGAAAAGATATTCAT
>NZ_JAZGQA010000185.1:0-8280 GCF_048593855.1 Yersinia sp. 2542 StPb PI | reverse complement strand
CTTATAAAATTATATAGGTCGTGTTAATAAGCTGGGGATTTGTTTTATCGAAGCATATTGCCAAAAATATATCGGTATAAATGAACGCTGCTTGTTTCAGTTATTTGATGCATTTAAACCGCATCTTTTATTTATATTGAATAGAGATTCAATTGGATCGGCTAATTACTGTTAACCCTGCGCATTGGCAAACTGGTAGCGTTGCGTTGCTAACTTAACTTATACTCATAACACTTTATCGATCATGCTGAGGAGCGGCGTAACATGGGTTCAAACAGTGCGTTCTCCCGCAATATTTTATCCAGACGCCATCTTGTAAAAAAAAGTGTCATCCTCGCACTCTGTTTTTTTATTTGCTTTGTCGTTATTACTTTGTCATTACTTTATCGCAGTAGTGAACGTAAATTAACAACACAAAGTGATCATATTATCTCCTACGCCTCCCAGTTTCTAAATGAACTGACTACCACTATGTCTCAACTTATCCCACTAAGTGACAAAAGTTGTGAGCAAGCCAGCCCGGCACTCCACTATCGGGCTGCATTTACTAATGGTGTCAGAGCATTTTTATTGGTTAGAGACAGTATCGCTTATTGCTCTTCAGCAACAGGTGATATGCAAGTCGCTGTCAGTGCGCTATATCCTAAAATAAACTTACATCAGCCGTTGGACTTTAAAATTCAGCAAGGCACCCCCATGATGCCCAGTAAACCGGCGGTCGGGGTGTGGTTGCGTGAAGCTGGGCGCGGCAATACCGGTGTATTAGCGACATTAGAATTAACCTTACACCCTTATTTATTGCTGAATTATTCAGATAATCAAGTCAACGGCTTAGCCATTATTATTGATGAATTAGCGGTAACAACTTTTGACTCTAAAGTCTTACCTATCAGCCAGCTACCGGCACGCGCCTCGCGTGAGATCCAGCTACCGGGCTACCCGATTAAAATATTGATTTATCATACTAGCCTGACAGCTGATGACATTCGCATGACCCTATTAGGAGGGCTATTACTTGCCGGTCTGGTCGGAATCCTTGCTTATTATATTTTAATTGCCAGCCAGAGTGCTGAAGCTGAAATTTTGCGCGGTATTCGACGCGGCGAATTCTTCGTTGAATATCAACCAGTATTTCGTTCACATGATCGTTCATTATCTGGCCTTGAAGCGCTTATTCGTTGGCACCATCCTATTGAAGGGCGCATATCCCCGGATCTTTTTATTCCCTATGCGGAAGCTCAACATCTGATTCAGCCATTAACCCGGCATCTATTTGAGTTAATCATCAAAGACAGTGAATTAATGGCAGACCACCTTCCGGCTGGGACTAAACTGGCCTTTAATATTTCCCCTGTCCATCTTGCTGATGATAACTTCCGCAAAGATGTTTCTCAGATGTTAAAGCAATTAAATACGGATATCTTGGCACCAGTATTCGAGATTACCGAGCGTGGTATGGTTGAAGAAGAGCTCGCTATTAAACAATTTGCCTGGCTGCGTTCTCAGGGGATACAAATTGCTGTCGATGATTTTGGTACCGGTCATAGCGCCCTGATCTATTTAGAACGTTTTACTTTAGATTATATTAAAATTGATCGTGGTTTTGTCAGCACCATCGGCATTAATACCGTAGCAGCACCGGTATTAGACGCAGTACTGATGCTGGCAAATAAACTCAATATTGAAACCGTCGCTGAAGGTGTTGAAACAGAGCAACAGCTCCAGTATTTGGCACATCATGGCGTAAACTACTTACAAGGTTACTTACTCAGCAAACCATTATCTGTTAAAGATCTCGTCGTATTTTATAATAAAAAATAGTAACAAAAAACCATATTCAAAGTAATTGACGTTGCGGTCTGACTGCGCATACACAGCTCGAATGAGCTGATTCGAGTAAGTTATTTGGCTTAATGTTTGCTTTAATCCCCTGCAAACTGGTAATTTCGTTTAAGATTATTATTATCAGAATGAAACGCAGGAGCTTACCGCCAATATGTTGCCACGCCTATTTGCTGCCTTGGTACTTTCAGCCCTGAGTTTTGGCCTACAGGCTGAAACCATCAAAGAAGGCGTCTCTTTTGCCATACTGGGTGAACCTAAGTATTCATCCGATTTCAGCCATTTTGATTACGTCAATCCAGCCGCCCCAAAGGGTGGGGATATCACGCTATCGGCCATTGGTACCTTTGATAACTTTAACCGTTATGCATTGCGCGGTAATCCGGCGATACGCACTGAACGGCTGTATGACTCACTATTTGGTACCTCTGACGATGAGATTGGCAGCTACTATCCATTAATTGCCGAGTCCGCACGTTTTGCACCTGACTTACACTGGATTGAAGTCGATATAAATCCACGTGCCCGTTTTCATGATGATACCCCTATTACCGCACAGGATGTCGCCTTCACCTTCAATAAATTTATGACCGAAGGTGTGCCACAATTTCGCATTATTTATAAAGGCGTACAGGTAAAAGCCATTTCCCGGCTGACAGTGCGTTTTGAATTCCCGGAACCGAATAAAGATAAAATGTTAGGTTTGTTTGGCTTACCGGTGATGCCTGCTCATTTCTGGCAAAACCATAAACTGAGTGATCCGCTGAGCAAGCCCCCGGTTGGCAGCGGCCCTTATCGCATCGGCAAATATAAGATGGGCCAGTTTATTACCTATGAACGGGTGAGAGATTACTGGGCAGCCAATCTGCCGGTTAACCGCGGCCAATATAATTTTGATACCATCCGCTACGACTACTATCTGGATGATAAAGTCGCATTGGAAGCCTTTAAAGCCGGTGCATTCGATTTCCGTGAGGAAACCTCACCGAAGAGCTGGGCGACACAATATGTCGGGGGCAATTTTGCAAAAAACTATATCGCCAAGCAGGATATTGTCGACAACTCGGCACAAAATACCCGATGGTTGGCATTTAACGTTCAGCGCCCGATTTTTAGCGATCGGCGAGTTCGCCAGGCACTGACGTTAGCTTTTGACTTTGACTGGATGAATAAAGCCTTCTATTTCAATAGTTATCAACGCACCAATAGTTTCTTCCAAAATACTGAATATGCCGCAAAAGGTTATCCCGATAGTGCCGAACTGGCTTGGCTGGGTCCGTTGAAGGGCAAAGTACCACCAGAGGTGTTCACGCAGATTTATCAGCCACCACAAACTGATGGCAGCGGCGATTCACGGGATAATCTGTTAAAAGCACGGGAATTACTCAGTGAAGCAGGCTGGGAAGTGAAAAATCAGCAATTGGTTAACAGTAAAACCGGTAAGCCTTTTGTGTTTGAATTACTGTTACTCAGTGGCAGTAACTTCCAATATGTTCAACCGTTTAAACATAATTTGCAACGTTTGGGCATTACCATGAATATCCGCGAGGTTGACAGCTCTCAGTTTGTTAACCGCCTGCGCAGTCGGGATTACGATATGATCCCGACGGTTTACAGTGCCTTCCCCTACCCTAGCCCAAATCTGCAAATTTGGTGGAGCTCGGCTTATGTCGATTCCAGTTATAACTCCTCCGGGATTAAAGATCCGGCTATTGACCAATTGATCGCAGAGATTATCAAACATCAGGACCAGCCAGAGGCATTACAGTCCCTTGGCCGGGCACTTGATAGGGTATTGACCTGGAACTATCTGATGATTCCGATGTGGTACTCCAACCATGCCCGCTTTGCCTATTGGGATAAATTCTCGATGCCGGCAGACCGCCCCACCTATTCGCTTGGGTTTGATAGCTGGTGGTTTGATGTCAACAAGGCAGCTCGTCTGCCAACAGAACGTCACTAGGGGGCTGCTGTGGGTGGATATCTATTACGGCGACTATTGCTGGTTATTCCCACGCTGTGGGCAATCATTACCATCAACTTTTTTANTGTGCAAATTGCACCGGGTGGGCCAGTTGATCAGGCGATTGCCAATATTGAATTGGGTCACTCCAGTGGATTTACCGCCGGTGGCGGTGATGGCGGGCTGGGGGGGGCTAAAGTCGGCCTCAATGCGGCACAAGTGGGTGATAGCAACTATCGCGGTTCACGCGGGTTAGACCCAGAAGTTATTGCCGAAATCAAACAACGCTTTGGTTTTGACAAGCCGCTGCACCAGCGCTATTTCGATATGCTATGGAGCTATGTCCGCTTTGATTTTGGCGACAGCCTGTTCCGGGGTGAATCGGTAATGTCGTTAGTGAAACATAGCCTGCCGGTCTTTATTTCACTTGGGCTATGGAGCACGCTGATTATTTATCTGGTTTCTATTCCATTAGGCATTAAAAAGGCGGTGCGCAATGGCTCAGCTTTTGATACCTGGAGCAGTACTCTCATTATAATCGGGTATGCCATTCCTTCGTTTCTGTTTGCGATTTTACTGGTGGTGTTGTTTTCCGGCGGCAGTTATTTCGATCTATTCCCACTGCGGGGGCTGGTTTCCAGTAACTTTGATACCCTGCCGTGGTACGGCAAAATAACCGACTATTTGTGGCATATCACTTTACCGGTATTGGCTACCGTCATTGGCGGCTTCGCCACACTGACGATGCTGACCAAGAACTCGTTCCTTGACGAAATCCGCAAGCAATATGTGGTGACTGCGCGCGCCAAAGGGTTACCCGAAGAAAAAATTCTGTATCGCCATGTCTTTCGCAACGCCATGTTGTTGGTTATCGCTGGCTTCCCTGCCACCTTTATCAGCATGTTTTTCACCGGGTCGCTGTTGATTGAAGTGATGTTTTCACTCAATGGTTTAGGGCTATTGGGTTATGACGCCACTTTGCAGCGTGATTACCCTGTAATGTTTGGCACTCTTTATATTTTCACCCTGATTGGCTTACTGCTGAATATCCTCAGTGATATCACCTACACCCTGGTTGATCCACGGATTGATTTTGAGGGCCGCCAATAATGATACGGCTAAGTGCTATTAATCAGGCCCGCTGGGCGCGTTTTCGCAATAATCGCCGTGGCTACTGGTCACTGTGGATCTTCCTGACACTGTTTATTATCAGTCTGTTTGCCGAACTGATCGCCAATGACAAACCGCTGCTGGTAAACTATCAGGGCCGAATTTATATGCCTTTTATGACTAATTACAGCGAATCCACTTTTGGTGGGATTTTAACCACGGCGGCAGATTATCAAGACCCTTATGTGATTGGCCGGATTAATGACAATGGCTGGGCCATCTGGGCACCCATACGTTTTAGCAATAACACCATCAATTTTGCGACTGATGTCCCTTTCCCTTCGCCACCTAGCCGGACCAACTTGCTGGGCACCGACAGTACTGGCGGCGATGTCTTAGCCAAAGTCATCTATGGTTTCCGTATCTCGCTGTTATTCGGCCTGACATTAACCCTGTTCTCCAGCGTAATTGGTATCTGTGCTGGCGCGGTACAAGGTTATTACGGCGGCAAAATTGACTTGTGGGGGCAACGATTTATCGAGGTGTGGTCGGGGATGCCAACACTATTTTTAGTGATTCTACTGTCCAGCATCGTCCAACCCAACTTCTGGTGGCTGTTAGCCATCACCGTGCTGTTTGGCTGGATGGGATTAGTGGGTGTGGTGCGGGCAGAATTTCTACGTACCCGAAATTATGACTACATCCGTGCAGCGCGAGCTATGGGAGTGGGTGATCGGGTCATTATGTCGCGCCATATGTTGCCCAATGCCATGGTGGCAACACTAACCTTCCTGCCCTTTATCCTGTGCGGTTCGATAACCACGCTAACTTCACTGGATTTTCTCGGTTTTGGCCTGCCGATGGGGTCACCGTCATTAGGCGGTCTGTTATTAGAAGGTAAAAATAATCTTCAGGCTCCCTGGCTTGGCATCACCGCATTCCTGGTATTGGCAGTGCTGTTATCTCTGTTGATCTTTATCGGCGAAGCAGTACGTGACGCCTTTGACCCAAGTAAGGTGTACTGATATGGCGACTTCACCACTTCTGGATATTCAAAATCTCAGTGTTGCATTTCGCCAGGCGAATATTGATCGCGAGGTGGTCAGCGAGCTGTCATTGCAAATCAATGCCGGTGAAACACTGGCACTGGTCGGGGAATCGGGTTCGGGCAAGAGTGTCACCGCTTTATCAATATTGCGTTTACTGCCTTCACCACCGGTGGTCTACCCGGGCGGTGATATTCTGTTTGCCGGGCAATCTCTGCTGCATGCCGATGAACCGACGCTGCGAAAAGTGCGCGGCAATCAGATTTCAATGATTTTCCAAGAACCTATGGTGTCACTAAACCCACTGCATACCATTGAAAAACAGTTGGCAGAAGTGTTGTCACTGCACCGCGGTATGCGCCGGGAAGCGGCCAGAGTTGAGATTATTCAATGTCTCGACCGGGTGGGTATTCGTAATGCCAAAGGGCGTTTGGGCGATTTCCCTCATCAACTTTCCGGCGGAGAACGCCAGCGAGTGATGATTGCGATGGCGGTATTGACCCAACCTAAATTACTGATTGCCGATGAACCTACCACTGCGCTGGATGTTTCGGTGCAAGCCCAGATTTTGAGTTTGCTGAAAGAGTTAAAGCAAGAGATGGGCATGAGCTTGCTATTTATCACCCATAACCTGAATATCGTGCGCCGGTTGGCAGATAACGTGGCAGTGATGCGCGAAGGCCGCAAGGTGGAGCAAAATAGCCGTCAGGCGCTGTTTAGTACCCCACAGCACCCCTACACCCGCCAATTATTAGACGCCGAACCACAAGGTGACCCACTGCCCCTCACGCCGGGTCTAAAACCCCTGCTTGAAGTAAAAGGTCTACAGGTGGCGTTTCCTATTAAACGTGGTTTATTACGACGCACCGTTGATTACCATTATGCTTTGCACAGTCTTAATTTCACCCTGAATCCCGGTGAGAGCCTTGGTTTGGTGGGTGAATCAGGCTCAGGGAAAAGCACCTCAGGGCTGGCGTTGCTGCGCTTGTTACCCTCAAAAGGTGAGATTTGGTTTAGCGGGCAGCCATTACACAAGTTTACCCCTAAACAGATGCTGCCCTATCGCAGCCGAATTCAGGTGGTATTCCAGGATCCCTACTCAGCGCTAAACCCACGCCTGAATGTGCAGCAGATAATCGCCGAAGGGCTGGAAGTCCATCAAAGACTCAGTGCGGTACATCGTGAACAACGGGTGATTAAAGCGATGGAAGAAGTGGGATTAGATCCGGTCACCCGTTATCGTTATCCAACCGAGTTTTCTGGTGGCCAGCGCCAACGCATTGCCATTGCCCGTGCGTTGATCTTGCAACCGCAGTTACTGATTCTTGATGAACCGACCTCTTCATTGGATAAGTCGGTACAGGCCCAAATTCTGGCTTTGCTGAAATCCCTTCAGCAGCGTTATCAGCTCAGCTATCTGTTTATCAGTCATGACTTGCAGGTAGTGCGATCACTCTGCCATCAGGTGATTGTATTAAGACAAGGCGAGGTAGTAGAACAAGGTGACTGTCAGGCCATATTTGCCGCGCCCCAACAGCAGTATACACAGCAGTTGTTACAATTTGCGGATACGTCAGATTGAGGTCTGGTGCGGGGCATACCCAAGCGCCATGACACCGACCAACGCGCAATAGCGAATTAGAAGGGGTACAAGGCGGTCAGGGTTTCGGCAATGGCGACACCGACATCTTTCAGGCGACACATAGTGGCACTCTCATCCTGAGTGTGAACAAATAGACAAGGCTCGCCTTCCCATTCGACTATCGCGGAATCCACTTGTATCTCTTGTAGAGAGAGGTGGAGCCGCTGCATGATAATCTGCGCATGGCTGCCATCGTGGCTGAGTAATTTCAGCCCCATAAGATCATTATTGCTATCGTCTATCGCCGTCAGTGGTATCGGTTCAACTTTGACCCCGATAAAGCCTGATAACCAACGGTAACTTTGCGGCAGACGATGTACTACCGAAAGTTGGATATTATTCACGTGTTTTTCCTAGTAAAAATAAAAATTCAAAAATTACAAAAGCACCACAATGACTCACACTCACTAAAGTTATAGCCGCTAACTTGGCATTGTGCCTGATTCACCCCTCATCAAAACACAACATTGATAACAATTTAGAAACTTAAAACCAACAAAGCCATTTTTGTGTTGTTTTTTTAATCGTGTGTCAGCCCTGCATATCCAGACTGAAACTACCGGTTTGAGATTTAGATCCCATTTTTCGTTATATTTATACCTTTATGGCGACCATCTCAACCATTTTTCTTGCAAACCCATTACTTATTGCCCGCTAAATTTTTACATTTAATGAAC
>NZ_JAZGQA010000184.1:0-8289 GCF_048593855.1 Yersinia sp. 2542 StPb PI | reverse complement strand
CATATTTTGCGATAATAATAATATTTTCAATATCATATTTATCCAGATCCTGACTGACATAAAATTCGGGTTGAATAAACTGAAAGAAGGGATCATTAAGATCGTATTCTTTGAAATAGTCATCGACCTTCTCAGCACCGACAATAGAAAGGATGGACGGCAACTGAGTCTGCGGCGCGATGGAAAAAGGAACGACACGATTTTCTTCAAATATTCGGGTGAAATCCTGCGTGTTTTTCAGACTTTCTTTAAATTTATCAAAATTACCTGCATCGTTCAGCAAATCCATACTCATATCGAGCCCTGTCTGGCTAGACAATATTTGTTGAAGCTGTGTTTGTCCCCAGTCCTCGAAGGTTTTTATCCAAGCACTATATTGGTCATCTTTCATGCCCATTTCTTGCGCGCTGAGGCTGGTAATAACAGAAACTTTGGCAGCACCTTTCTCGGAAAACTCACGGGTGATTTCTTTTTCATCCGCAGACCAGGTATGACGGGTAATGGTCTGCGTCACTTCTTTCATTTTCTCACTGTTGTAGGTGACAATAACTTTTACTGCCGGCAGAGAGGCATCCAGCGTGAAGTTATAACGAATCCCGACGCTGGCATTACTCGGCGTTCCTTTTAATACATTCTCAAACAGGGTTGCTCCCAGCCCCGTTAGCGACATGCTAAATACAGTATCGTTATTCCCCAAACCAGAGGGACTCAGTGGTGTGGGCATCTGACAGTAAAATACTTTGTTCTCATTGATGATCAATGAGGCCTGCGCTGAGGTATAGCGGGGTTGGCGCAATTCTATTTTACGCGCGTCATCGGGCATCAGTTGACCGAGAAATTGATCGTCACCCGCGTCAGGGTTATAAGCGAGTATATATTTTTTTGCTTGCTCTTCGGTTAATCCAGCATTTTGAAAAGCTTTAATTTTGGCATCTTGATTGGCTTTATTGGTCGGATCGGAATTAAATAATTCTTCAGCTTTAATATACTGGACGATAAGTTTTGATTTCGCCACAAGTTGCGGTGATATCCCACTATAAAGCTGTACTTTTATTTTGTCGGCTTCGCTTTCTGTTGGCACGGGAAGTTTGACGGTAAACTGTGCGTATCCGCCTTGTTGCTCTTCTTTACGATATTTATAGAATAAGAAGTCAGGCTTATTTTCCTGACCAGAAAATACTGGAGTTTCAGGAATAACATAAAAAATATTTTTATCTTCGCTATCGCCATAGCAGGTATAGGTATATACCTTGACGCCTAAGTGTTCATTGGTATCTATTTTAATCGAATGCTGGATGGCTGTGGTTAACATAGCTTATTCCTCTTAACTCATGGTTATTTTTTGTATTGAAGTTCAATACGGAGTGAGGTCGATTGCTGTACACCTGAATCGTAATTTCTGGTTATAAATGACGACGTTTTTCCCTGCCAGTGGTATTCAATACGGCCATTCAAGATATTTGACTGGGTATTGAGTAACCAAGTGGTTTGCCACTGCTGATCGGAAAATGAAAAATTAAAGGTAGCGCGTTTGGCCTGACCCTCTGGGAAGTAATTGGCGCTGCCTGAAATCGTTTTAAAATCAGATTGTAAGTGGCGGGCATCAAAGGTCACATTATGAAACCCGATATCCTGAACGGTCAGATTGATGTCTGCCTGCCACTGGCGTGTGATATTAATGAATGAATAGTCGGAAAAAGTGACCTTGATATTTATCTCATTCACGCGACTATCGGCGGTGACGGTGAGAGGAGGAAAGTTTGGCCACTGCATGGGTATTTTTTTATCCGCCCACGTCAGTTCAATCGACATAATCATAAATTTGCTGGCATTGAAATCCAGGCTGACTTTGCAGGTATGCTGTTTTCCCGGATCGTCAGGTTGTTTTCGTTGAGGCTCAGGCAGCGGCGAAGGGTCATAGGAAATCAGTTTATTGGCGATAAAGCCGCTGAATAGCGTCGCGATATCCTGTTCGTCGATCAGTTCATAAGATTGGGGCAGGCTGTTTTCGTAAGAAAAATCATAGTCAATTCTGGTGGGTATCTCATCAATATGCGAGATGTTGGCGAGCGTATTACTGAGGATGCTGGCAGCGAGGTCGACCAGATTTTTTCTCACGGTCTCTTTGGTCTGCGGCGACGGGGTATTTTTAAACTCCTCGTCCAACACGACGATACCAGCAGTAATTTGCTTGTCGAGTAGCTGCGCAATAGCCTCTGGTGTGCGGGTTTTGGTGTTAAACGCCAGTATTAGAAACTGCCGCCAGTCGCTGGTGAGATGGGCGTTAACTGTGGTACTTACTGTGAATTGTGTGTGGGTGGTAAGAAAAACCCGCTTCGCGTTGCCCTGTATGGCCTCAGTCAACTCTATCCCTTCCGAATGGGTGGTCGACATAGAGTTTCCTTCAAACTCAACCAGATAGGTGGCGTCACCCAACGGCTCATGAAAGCGCAAGAAGATCGCCGTCTTCGCAGTACACTGCTTAAGGGTGATGTTACCGCCTGAGTGGGAGATATGTGTCTGAATATACTGTTGTATAGCTTGGGTATTGAGGGGAACTAACGGTGTAATCAGGATGACGAGGCCGCCTGCCGGACTGGTGGTAAGGTGAAAACCACTGGTTTTATTTCCCCGATCGTCATGAACTATTTCAGGCGTGAAGCAGCCATAGGTATAGTCATTGGGCGGGCTTCGCTGATCGTGAAAGACGAAAGCTCGATCAAGCAAAAAAAAGGACGCCAGATTTTTTTCAGGATTTAATGATTCAATCTTCATTTTCAACCTCAAGTGTAATGGTTTGATTGCCCGTCACATAGTCCGACCATTGACCGTTACTGGTTTTATAACGAAACCCTGCCGCGTAAATTGATGTGACATTCCATTGATATTCATAGCAATTATCCTGCTGCGTAAACGTATGATCGCGCGTTTGCGTTTCACCCTGAGCTTGAAATCGTAACGTGACATAGCGGATGCCAGTAGCAAACCGGGCGATAATGGTGGCGTGCTGCGCACCAAACTGAGGAAAACTATAAACACCGATGGTGGCTGACTGGATGATTGGCATATCGAGCACCACTGAGGCGGCGCTATCGTTATCCCAGGCGGTCAGCTTGGCATAGGCATCACGTCCCGTTATCGGATAACTGAAACAGGGCGAAGCCAGTGTGAGTTCAAAGGGTTCTGACAGGTTAGCGGAGGAGTAGTGGCCTGTGAGCATACTGTGTTGTGCGAATGTCGGATCGATATTGAGGGTCAGGAACTGACAAGGAAGGCTGGAATAATCCAGCGTCAGTATTTTGTTATTACTGGTTCGTTGCTCGGTGACGAGAGAGATATATCCATTGGCGGTGGGGTAGCTAACGCGAATATGGTACTGATATTCACTATTCAAGCTGAACGTATTATTAATAAATGTGAAGGCCAAATAACTCTGACTGGGTATCAATAGCAGGGTTTGCTGTTGTTCAGAAGGATAAAGCTCGCCCGGTGGTAAAATGATTTGTATATCAATAAACGCCCCGTCTTTAAGACCCTGTGGGAAAGCGTAAAGAATGTTAATCCGCAGGTTACCGTCTGGCAGCGCAGGTGCGGTTATCTGGTGGATAACCTGTTCGGGAGCCTCTTTGGCAATTTGTTGTGCGGTGGCAAAGGGATCCAATAAAAAGCAGATGGGGCGCCGGGTTAGCTCAACGCGTTTTAAATCAATTATCAGGCGATGCTGTTTCTGGGGGAGCAACAGGCAAATATAAGTAGTATTGGTGTTGGCGTTACCGATATAGGGCGATCCTAACGTGTTGAACAGACGATCGAGCAAAGCCTGCGCGAATAATAGTGCTTCTGCCGGGTTGGTTGAGGAGAAGGCTGGCGAGATCAGCAGCGGTAGCCGGGACAGATTTTCGTACATGTACTGAGTAAGCAACATGTAGGGAAACGCGATCCGGTTGTTGGACACCGGTTGGGCGTCTTTAACATTGGCCGCCAGTTCGGCAATTAACTGGCCGGGATCGCAATCTAGTGTGTAGTTCAGCCGTGGCGATACACCCTCGACAAAGCCATCGATACGGGCATTAAAGCCAACAATATTATCCAGCAACGTTTTTTTCATCAGTTGCGTGGTATCTGCATCGAGCGAGATCAAAAATTGAATCGACTGCGCTGAATACCAGGTCGGGTCGTAATCCTGATGGGTTAATGCTGAATCATGGTCAGGTGGTGAGCGGAAACTTAGCTTATAGGGGATAACCGGCAAACCTTGGATAGCCTTACCTGGGTGTTGGCGATTGAATACCTCAAGTGCGCCGCCGCTGGCAAATTGTAGCTCGGCGGTAAAATCAAGGTCGCCGTAGATAATGTTGCTGCTTAGGCTGAGGATCACATCCAGTACAAAGGCCAGCGGATCACCAGCAATCAGGGCGAAGGGTTCTGGATACAAATAATAGACATCAGACTGCTGACAGACGGCAACGACGCGCAGCTTGTCATCGATGATAATTTGCTGAAAATCAGGATAACCAATAAACATATCAATCAATTACCTTATGGTTTTAATATGGTTTTGATAATCCTGACGCCATTCTTCCGGTAGCTGGTTTAGGATATTCACCGAGCGATGGTGGTAGGCCTCTTCGTAGTGATACTGCATCGTGCTATCACCAACTAGCACGCCTGCGGCATACATGGTGCTGCTACTTTCTGTCAGATCTTTGATGGGGTCGTCAGTGGAAAGGTGCAGGTTGTACACCTCAATCTCGCCGTGTTGTTTGTTGATACGGCTGATAGCACAGTCACACTCTGGGGTTAGCAGTCGACTGGTCAGAGTCAATTCACTCGCCAGTTTCACACCGGTGGTAGTGCAAAAAGGGTGGCCCAGACTGGTGATAAGGGTTTTGAGCTGGCCGCTACTATCCCTGACTTCAATCTCAAGATAGTTTTGCTCCGTGCCGGTAATCACATCTTCGACTCTTAACGCTCGCCCATCCTGCGATTGCACCCATTCACCAATAAGGATGTCATCAATGGCTTTTTCTTTACCATCCTGCATCAAAACAGGGGTGCCTTTACCTAAACAACCATAGGTAATCTGCATGGGTTTTAGCGTGTTGGTATTTAAAAAGCGCTGTTCAGGATCGAACGGACCGGGAGCATTGGTAATAAAACTGGCTACACTCGCTCCTTCAATTTGTAATGTCACTTTAAAGATATAATAAACCCGCTCACCGGAATCAAAATCGGGACGTTTGAATTTAAGCCAGTCGAGATCCCAAGATAAAACGTTGCCGTTAATTCGGGTTTTAGCGTCGTCAAAGAAATTAAAGTCATTGGCAGGGGTGATCGGATCGCCGCCCTGACGTTCGCGGACCAGATAAATTGAGTTATACGCGTTTATAGGCTTGCCATTATTTAAATCAATATTGCCGAAGTAGGTTACGCTGCCTTTTATCGGTACGGTGACATTGCCGTCAAAATTATTAAAGTAGTCACAGTCGCTTTCTTGACGAGCCAGACAGATTTTTATCAGATTATTTTTATTTAAATCAGCAGGTGAATCATTTTGAATTAATTTTGGGTAACTTTGTGTGGTAACAATTTCGGCCCCGTAAACTGTCTGGTTATTCACCGTTTGGGCGAAGGTATAGATGATATTAACCGGATAGCGGGTTTGTTTTAAACTGACCGGGAAGGTGCCATTAGCCTGGATGGGACAATTGGCAGTATAAATATAGTTCTTTTTACATTGTACTGTTCCCGCAGGGCTGCCTGATTCGTCAAAAATACCTAAGGTTTGCGTGATGTTTACGGCTGACACCGGCAACGAACCAATGGCATTTGCTGAGAACGTTTGCCCATCAGTAGAATCCAGGCTAACGATGCTGTGTACCTGTTGTGCGCTATCGCTATCCCCCATCGCCAGTGAGCTGACGGCATATTTAGCCAGTTTGTGGTTTGCCCAGAGCTGACTGAAATTAGGACAACGAACGAGGCTGATACCTGCCAGTCCCAGTTGAATATCATAGAATTTCACCAGCAGCGGATCGTTGGTATTAATTATAAATACACCGGTGTTTGCATATTTATTAATTACACTGCTAATAATATTATTTTCAGAAAAACTATTTTTTCCTGAGGGCATAGTTGCAGATTGCATAATATCATTTCCCAATGAGTTTGCTGTAATTATCTATACGAAAATTCTCTAAAGCATAGGGCGTTCAATAGAATATAGAGACAAATATTCAGCGTAATAAAACAAGGTATTGGCTTAGTAAATCAAAAGCATTGACTGAAAATTTATATTTTCTATCTTTCGCATGCTGCCAGTTTCATGTAGGTAGCCGCGTTGGTTACTTGTCCCATCCGCGAGACTGGCTCGGAAAGAGCCAATATGTTGTTAAGAAAGAAATATTTTCTCCTGAGACGATGATTTTTTTGTGTGTAATATTGAAAATTTATTAAAATGGTGAAGATGTTCAATAGAGTAAATTAATTCAGTGTTACTCAGTGTCGTAACCCTCGAAAATAATGTTAGCAGCAATGCAAAAAAAAACCACTGAGGAAATAGAGAATAGAGGGAAGCCGTCTGGGAAAATGTGCACAGCAGGATGGTGATGAGAATGAAAAGATAGGCAATATATTCGTATTTTTATTGAGTTTCCTCTCCTTATTCCGTTATCTTACGTTTACTCATCCAATTTGTTGAATATGCTCAGCGCTGAGAATAAATACAACATCATTCAATTGAATTCATTCGTTAATATAATGGATTAAACGTGATAAAAAACGACGTTATTTTATCAGAAACGATTTCGTCGTATCGAACCCACAGCGCAACGCTACGGGAAAACAGTGACCAACCACGACCACAACTGAAATCATCACAAATAACAAGATAAAAAACAGGCTAATCTAATGATAAATAATGATTTTATTTTAACCCCGGTGGTTTGTCATATAACTGTAATATTTCATACATTTTTCTGTCATTAAACTGTCCTATTTTCCCTCCTGCACCATACTTAATCTGATGAAAACAATTTATACACTTGGTACTTGAGTTGCAGCGTTGTTAGCTTGGTTCATTACTCAGCCCATCCTGCAATACCAGGTTCTTTGGTATAGAGTTAATTCTAATATCCCATTAGGAGGGATTATGAAACTGATGCGTACCACCGTAGCCAGCATTGTGGCAGCGACTTTATCTATGACCACTGTGTCCGCGTTCGCTGCTGCAAGCCTGACAGGTGCAGGTGCGACATTCCCCGCGCCGGTGTATGCCAAGTGGGCAGATTCTTATCAGAAAGAAACAGGTAACAAAGTTAACTATCAAGGGATCGGCTCTTCAGGTGGCGTAAAACAAATCATTGCCAATACTGTTGATTTCGGTGCTTCTGATGCGCCATTAGCAGACGATAAGCTGGCGGCTGAAGGTTTGTTCCAATTCCCAACTGTGATTGGTGGTGTGGTGCTGGCCGTTAATATCCCTGGCATCAAATCTGGTGAACTGACTTTAGACGGTAAAACACTGGGTGATATTTATCTGGGTAATGTGAAGAAGTGGAATGACCCGGCGATTGTGAAGCTGAATCCGGGCGTTAAATTGCCAGATCAAAATATTGCAGTGGTGCGCCGTGCTGATGGTTCTGGCACTTCATTCGTATTCACCAGCTATCTGGCTAAAGTGAATGCGCAGTGGAAAGAGAAAGTGGGTGCAGGCTCAACGGTTAACTGGCCGACCGGTTTAGGTGGTAAAGGTAACGACGGTATTGCGGCATTTGTTCAGCGCTTGCCAGGTGCCATTGGTTATGTGGAATACGCTTATGCCAAACAAAATAACCTGGCTTACACCAAACTGGTTTCAGCCGATGGCAAACCAGTCAGCCCAACAGAGCAAAGCTTTAGCGCTGCGGCCAAAGGTGTAGACTGGAGCAAAACGTTTGCTCAAGACTTAACCAATCAGAAAGGTGATGATGTTTGGCCAATTACCTCTACTACTTTCATTTTGGTGCACAAAGAGCAGAAAAATGCGGCTAAAGGCACTGAAGTACTGAAGTTCTTTGATTGGGCATACAAAAACGGTGCTGAACAAGCTAATGCGCTGGATTACGCCACATTACCAAAAGAAGTGGTTGAACAGGTTCGTGCGGCTTGGAAAACCAATGTTAAAGACAGCAACGGTAAGCCAATCTTCTGATTGAAGTTAGTTTTGCCTGTAATAATTTATTTATAAGATATTGATTTAATATACCCAAAGTAATTGAAGGTGCAGGTAGGCGGCAAGTGAACGAACCC
>NZ_JAZGQA010000183.1:0-8301 GCF_048593855.1 Yersinia sp. 2542 StPb PI | reverse complement strand
CCATAAGTGTGAAACCATTTCCCAAATAGCAATATTTATTTTTTGATAAATTGTAAATGAATTCCAATCTTGTAATTTGGTGGTGTAAGTTTTAAGGAGGTAAAATTGTGGCAATGTTATTAGTGGGATGGCGGTGAGTAACGGAATAACCACCCGCTCCAGGCGGACCTTAAGCCAGCGCTGGCGCTCATAGCGTTGATATAACATGAACGAAAAATAGCCGGAAATAACAAAGAATACCTGCATGCGAAAGGCGTGAATGAAATCATTTAGTAAGGTAAATAGATGTGAAGGATGCGTACTATTCACTGCCCAATGATGGTTGGAGTATATAAGAGAAAGATGAAAAGGAATGCCGAGTAACATCAAATAGGCGCGGATAGCGTCTAGAAAGTACTCCCGTTGGTTAGTATTTTTTTTCATACTTATTCACTATTTGTTATCGGAATTAGAATAACGCGCCGGTTTTACCCACGGAGTTGTTTTTATAGTAAACGTTTATTGATAACAATATACGTTATTCAATGGATCAGTAAGGCGAGAAACACTACTATAAGGGCTAATAATTTTCCATAGCGTATTTTAGCTGGGCAAGATAGTCTTGTGGCTTAGCCACGGGTTTAAACAATCAACCGTCAGCATAACTCAGGCATTTACGCTAACCTGAATTTATCTGTGCGGTATGTGGGATAAACCGTCAATAATTTGGCTGTGATGATTTAAGCACCCGAACAGGGGGAGATGTGCGAGTTAATATTTTTTCAAACGTTAATAGAATGTCTAAAGGGTCACGCGCGAACAGCGTCAGATGGCTGGGGGTAACTCTCTTGCTGTCATTATTCACTTCTCAGGCAATGGCTTTCTCGTTAGATGATGTGGCTAAACAGGCACAGACATTGGCGGGTAAAAGCTTCGAGGCACCAAAAAGTAACCTTCCATCGCAATTTCGCGAAATGAAATTTGCCGACTATCAGCAGATTCAGTTTAACCATGACAAATCCTATTGGACCAAACTGGATACGCCATTTAAGTTAGAGTTCTATCATCAGGGCATGTACTTCGACACGCCAGTGCAGATAAACGAAGTTACTGCGACCAGTGTTAAACCCATCAATTATAGCCCGGACTATTTTAACTTTGGTTCGGTCAAGCATGATGCCGAGTCAGTGAAGAACTTAGGTTTTGCTGGTTTTAAAGTGCTTTATCCGATCAATAAAGCGGATAAGAAAGATGAAATCGTAAGTATGCTTGGTGCCAGCTATTTTCGTGTGATTGGTAAAGGTCAGGTTTATGGCCTTTCTGCGCGCGGGCTGGCCATTGATACGGCATTGGCCTCTGGCGAGGAGTTCCCACGTTTTCGTGAGTTCTGGATTGAGCGGCCTAAACCAAATGACAAACATCTGGTTATCTATGCTCTGCTGGACTCACCTCGTGCCACCGGTGCTTACCGTTTCGTCATTTATCCGGGGCGCGACACCACTATTGATGTACAGGCCAAAGTCTTCCTGCGCGACAAGGTTGAGAAGCTGGGTATTGCACCATTAACCAGCATGTTCCTGTTTGGGCCAAGCCAGCCGTCAGCAGTGTTGAACTATCGTCCGGCATTACATGATTCCAATGGTCTTTCTATTCATGCGGGTAATGGTGAATGGATTTGGCGACCACTGAATAATCCAAAACACCTGTCGGTCAGCACCTATACGGTAGAAAATCCAAAAGGGTTTGGTTTGCTACAACGGGGTCGTGAATTCTCGCAGTATGAAGATTTAGACGACCGCTACGATTTGCGTCCGAGTGCCTGGGTTGAACCGCGTGGTGATTGGGGCAAAGGTAAAGTTGAGCTGGTGGAAATTCCAACGGCGGATGAAACCAACGACAATATCGTGGCCTTCTGGTCACCAGACGTGTTGCCGGATGCAAAAACATCACTTGATCTGAATTACCGCCTGCACTTCACGCGCGATGAAGAGAAATTGCATTCGCCGGACGTGGCCTATGTCAAACAGACCTTACGTTCAACCGGTGATGTGAAACAGTCGAATCTGATTCGTCAGCCTGATGGCAGTGTGGCATTCCTGGTTGATTTTGTCGGTCCAGTGTTGAAATCACTTGATGAAAATACACCGCTAGCTTCACAGGTCAGTATCGACGACAACGGTGAATTGATCGAGAACAGTGTGCGCTACAACCCGGTTACTAAGGGCTGGCGTTTAACATTGCGGCTAAAAGTTAAGGACGCAAAAAAACCGATAGAAATGCGTGCTGCGTTGGTTAACGGTGATAAAACCCTGACTGAAACCTGGAGCTATCAGCTACCTGCCGATGAATAAGTCAAATCAATCTCCTGTACAGGATTATATTGCGGACTTGCCCCTGACTGCTCAGCAGCTAGGGGCGCTGCGTGATGCTCTACCTGAAGATGTATTACTCGATAGCACCCCTGAAGCGATGCAGCATTTGCATCAGCAACTGGCGGCCAGTGCGCCACCAGCGGGAGTTTTTAGCCAGGAAGACAGTGCGTTAGCATCAGTCAATGCCCGTCTGCGTGCGGCGTGGCCGGAGGCCTTGGCGCAAGGGAAACAACTGGAGTCAGATTGCGAAGGGCGCACGGTCATTAATGCGATGCCGCCCATCAAACGCACCAGTATGGCACCGCAGGCATGGCGGACCAATCCGGTGGGGCGTTTTTGGGATTCATTATTGGGTCGCAACCCGGTATCACGGGCACAAACCCATGAGCAGGCCATCGCCGAGAAGAAATGGCGTAGCGTAGGCTCTCTGCGCCGCTATATTTTGCTGATACTCATTGTGTTGCAAACCACCATTGCGACCAGTTATATGAAGACCATTCTGCCCTACCAGGGGTGGGCGTTAATCGATCCTTTCGAGATCTGGCAACAAAACTGGCAGGTTTCGGTAATGCAATTGCTGCCTTACCTGCTACAAACCGGCATCCTGATTCTGTTTGCCGTGCTGTTTTGTTGGGTCTCTGCCGGATTCTGGACCGCGCTGATGGGCTTCCTGCAATTGCTGATTGGCAAAGATAAATACAGCATATCCTCTACTATCAAAGGGGATGAGGCGCTAAATCCAGCTCACCGGACTGCGCTGATTATGCCAATTTGTAATGAGGACGTGGAGCGGGTATTTGCGGGGCTACGTGCCACTTATGAGTCAGTCGCCGCCACGGGTCAGCTTGAGCACTTCGATATTTATGTGCTCAGTGACAGTTATGACCCCGATATCTGTGTGGCAGAACAGAAAGCCTGGCTGGAGCTGTGTCGTGATGTCGATGGGCATGGGCGCATTTTCTACCGCCGCCGCCGCCGCCGGGTTAAACGCAAAAGCGGTAATATCGATGACTTCTGCCGCCGTTGGGGCAGTCAGTACAGCTATATGGTGATTCTGGATGCCGATAGCGTGATGAGCGGTGAGTGTTTGACCGGGTTGGTGCGGTTGATGGAAGCCAATCCAAATGCCGGGATTATCCAATCTGCGCCGAAAGCCTCAGGTATGGACACGCTGTATGCCCGTATCCAGCAATTTGCCACGCGGGTCTATGGTCCGCTGTTTACGGCTGGTTTACATTACTGGCAGTTAGGCGAGTCCCATTACTGGGGCCACAATGCCATTATTCGGGTTAAGCCTTTTATCGAGCATTGTGCACTGGCACCATTGCCGGGTGAAGGTTCGTTCGCAGGTTCCATTCTGTCGCATGACTTTGTGGAAGCGGCATTAATGCGCCGTGCCGGTTGGGGAGTGTGGATTGCTTATGATTTGCCGGGTAGCTATGAAGAACTGCCACCTAATTTGCTTGATGAACTAAAACGAGACCGCCGTTGGTGCCACGGTAATCTGATGAATTTCAGGTTGTTCCTGGTTAAGGGCATGCATCCGGTTCACCGGGCTGTGTTCCTCACTGGTGTGATGTCATATCTGTCTGCGCCGTTGTGGTTTATGTTCCTGGTGCTGTGTACTGCTTTGCAAGCGGTGCATACCTTGATGGAACCGCAGTATTTCCTGCAACCGCGTCAACTGTTCCCAGTCTGGCCCCAGTGGCGGCCCGAGCTGGCAATTGGCTTGTTCTCCACCACTTTGGTATTACTGTTCTTGCCAAAATTACTCAGCATCATTTTGATCTGGGCAAAAGGGGCGAAAGAGTACGGTGGGGCGCTGCGTCTATTGCTGTCGATGCTGGCTGAAATGTTGTTCTCCGTATTACTGGCCCCTGTGCGCATGCTGTTCCATACCGTGTTTGTGGTCAGCGCCTTCCTCGGTTGGTCAGTGCAATGGAACTCACCACAACGTGATGATGATGCCACGCCGTGGAGTGAAGCTATGGTTCGTCACGGCTCGCAATTGTTACTGGGTTTGGTTTGGGCCGGTGGCGTGGCCTGGCTGGATCTGCGCTTCTTGTGGTGGTTATCGCCGATTGTATTTTCGTTGATTCTGTCACCGCTAGTCTCTGTGGTTTCCAGCCGTCGGACATTGGGGATGGCCAGTAAACGGGCTAAATTATTTTTGATCCCGGAAGAGTATAATCCACCACGAGAATTGCTGGCGACGGAAGAGTACCTGAAGCTTAATCATCAGCGGGCGCTTAGTAATGGTTTCTTGCATGCGGTGATGAACCCATCGTATAACGCGCTGGCCAGTGCGATGGCGACAGCTCGCCACCATACCCGTGCGATTATCGAGCAGGTGCGTGCCGAGCGGCTGACACTCGCGCTGGAGGCTGGGCCGGATAAATTGGCTAAATTACAGCGTCTGGAATTACTCAGCGACCCGGTATTGATTTCGCGTTTGCACCAGCAAGTCTGGCAGCAGCCGGAGCAGTATCAGATTTGGAACGGGTATTATCGCCAACTCGCGCATAATATAAAGGCGTTTCCAGCAGCGAAATAACGCTGATATGAAGTAACGGTAATATTGAGTAACAACGGGCGTACATTATGTATAGCCCGTTTTTTTATTAGTGATAGTTCGGTCTGAGCGGTGATAGCGTATTAGTGAATACGGACTAACGCTTTAACACCTTCTATGTTTTACATTAGCCAGATTGAGTCTTAACCGTTGTTTACATGGCGCTATGATAAGCTGTGTATCGCGCAAAACCTGAAGAGTAACTGTGTGAATCCCATTGTTAAACTGACCCATTGCCCTACCAGCATGGCCCGCATTGTTATGCTGGTGATCGGTATTATGTTGTTGTCCGGCTGTGGCAGCATTATCAGCCGCACGGTGCCGGGGCAGGGCCATGGGCATCAATACTATCCTGGCGTGCAATGGGATATGCGTGAGGGACCATGGAAGTATGTCACGGTGATAGACGTTCCGCTGTCAATGATAGTTGATACTTTTATGCTGCCAATCGATGCTCGTCACGGCCCTTATGAGTAACATCATTCGTTGGTAGCAAAAATCAGCAGTTGGTAGTGTTGTTGCTGACAAACGAATTCACTGATCGGTGTCATATGTAACCCTTTGACATGGGCTGCCAATGAGTGTGGATTATTGTTGTTAACAAACGCGGCCCCTACATCAAATTGATTACAGGTATGGGTTTTAACGGCGCTAAACAGCTGTTTAAGCACCCCTTTGCCGCGCCAGTGGCTATCGATACACACCGGCCCGTAAAGAAATACCCGCAATTGTGCTAATGGTTGGCCTTGATACTGTTGATGGCTTATGGCTTCCAGCATGGCATCAACCACCGGTGGCCGTGGTTGTTTATCCGTGTGGGCCAGACAGACAAAACCCGCGACTTGCCCATCATCAACTGCAACCAGAATTCCCAAATCTTGGTTAATTGAATCCAGTTGCTTTTCATCCATTTGTGACACAATAAAACCCTGTTTACGCTGCTCCGGGCTTAAATTTTCTGGGGTATTTTGTCGCTGCAATTGTAAGATGGCCGGGTAGTCTGAAGGTTGCGCAGGTCTTATTTTCATGTTTAATCTCTAGGTTCGAATGTGTTATCAGGAGAGAGCCGATGCCATCAAAAGCAGTGAGATTATCCGATACCCACTTAAGTAAGCCGCCGTCAGTGTTACCGAAAACCGCGATAATGCGTGTTGCCAGACCCACCGATAATCTTAAATTAATCAGCGAGATGTACTGTCGTGGCTTAGGATTTAGTCAACTGGGTCATTTTGTCGATCATCAGGGGTTTGACGGTATTATTCTCGGACATCCACACCACACTTACCATTTAGAGTTTACGCATCATCGCGGCGTCCGGGTAGGGGCGGCACCGACGCAGGACAACTTATTAGTATTTTATATACCGGATGAAGCGCAATGGAGTCTTCAGTGCCAGCAGATGGTGACGGCAGGTTTTCGTAAGGTCACTGCTTATAATCCTTATTGGGATGTCAGTGGCAAAACGTTCGAAGATAGCGATGGTTATCGTGTGGTATTACAGCAACAGGAATGGCTGTTGTAGAACAAAACCCGCCACCAGGGCGGGTTTGTGTGAACAGAGGTTGCCGTGCATGCATCAGGCGGCTTGTTGGCCCTGAGTATTATTCATCAGCCGACGAATCGGTACGATAAGCAATATTAACACTGCCGCACAGATAACCAATGCAATTGAGCAACGGGCGAACAGTGTTGGCAGCATATCAAGCTGGTCAGCTTTAACATGTCCGCCAATCAGGCCCGCAGCCAGATTACCCAGAGAACTGGCGCAGAACCACAAGCCCATCACCTGGCCGCGCATTCTGTCTGGTGCCAGTAGGGTCATGGTGGCCAAACCGATCGGGCTAAGGCACAACTCACCCAGTGTCAGCAGCAGTATACTCATCACCAGCCACAGAGGTGAAACACCGGCACCACCACTGCTAAGCACATGCTGAGCGGCATACATCATCACAGCGAAACCGGCCGCCGCGCATAAAATACCGATGACAAATTTAGTGATACTGCTGGGTTGAATTTTCTTCTTCGCCAGGGCAGGCCAAGCCCAACTGAATACCGGTGCCAACAGAATAATAAACAGCGCATTTATTGATTGGAACCAGACTGTTGGGATCTCAAAGCCCATAACCATACGGTTGGTATAGTCATTAGCAAACAGGTTGAATGAAGTCGGTTTCTGTTCAAACGCTGACCAGAAGAACGCCGCAGAAACTAACAGAATAAAGCACACCAACAGGCGAGCACGATCTTTACGGCTCATATTGGCAAAGGCAAATAGATAGACGAAATAGAGTGTCACTGAGGCCGCAATAACATAGACCAATAAGCTGGCAATCAAGACCGGATTAATCGGGATAATCCCTTGTGCTATAAGGGTAATCAGTACCACTACCAGCAGCAGGATGCCTGTCACCCACTTACCAACCCCTTGGCGCTGATTTGTCGGTTTGTTCCAGCTTGAGTCTAGCCCGACTTCTGCGTCATAGCGTTTCATCGCTGGGATAGCAAAACCACGGAAGATAACCAGTGCCACTAGCATACCAATACCGCCGATACCAAAACCCCAGTGCCAGCCGTGGGATCGCAGCAACCAACCGGACAGTAGCGGCGCGATAAATGACCCCATATTGATACCCATATAGAACAGTGAGAAACCACCGTCGCGGCGGGCATCACCTGGCTTATATAGGGTGCCGACCATGACTGAGATACAGGTCTTGAACAAGCCTGTACCCAGTACGATAAACACTAAACCGATAAAGAACATGTCGTTGCCGAAGAACGCTGATAGCGCAATCGACAGATGACCCAGTGCAATCAGGATAGAACCATACCAGACTGCACGTTGCTGGCCGAGCCAGTTATCAGCCAGCCAGCCGCCGGGTAATGCTGCCAGATACATGCTACCGGCAAAAATCCCGACGATAGCGGAGGCTTGCTCACGAGGCAGGCCCATACCACCGTCAAATACAGTGGCAGCCATAAACAGAATTAACAGTGGGCGGATGCCGTAGAACGAGAAACGCTCCCACATTTCAGAAAGAAACAGGCCGCTGAGCGGATAAGGATGGCCAAAGAACGTGCGGCCGCCTTCGGAGTTAACAGAGGTTTGCATAAAGTCTTCCCATAGAATCGCCGTTAAAGTCGGGCGAATAAGCCATCATCGAATGTTCACCCCTTTGGCACTACGGCCAGTTATCAGGGTTAACACTCGTTACAGTAGAATTTAACGCAATAATAACGTCATTTTTTGCTGCCTATCGGGGTTATATCGTATTTTTAGATGAAAAGTCGATACACATCGCATTTATCAGGGTTATCTTTCTGACTTTGAGTGCATTTCACTACAAAAGATAGGGACTAAGTTTCATTATTTAATCT